>JBELGO010000001.1:0-103911 GCA_042091915.1 SAR92 clade bacterium
AATAGCAGCCACTGAAGTGTCTTGGCTGAGCATCACCGATAAATCGATCGCCGACACATTCATTGTCGGCACCCGCATCGCCTGCGCCTCAAAGCGCCCCGATAGGGCCGGCATTAAACGATCGATACCCCGTCCCAGCGATGTATCGACAGGGATAATCGAGTGGATTGCTGCGCGGGTTTTGCGCAGATCCGTAGCGTGGTAGGCATCGATCACCGGCTGGTCATTCATCGCCGAATGGATGGTTGTAATGACTCCGCCCTCGACACCAAATTCACGCGCCAAAACATCGATAACTGGCACTACACAATTGGTTGAACACGAGGCAGCTGAAACGATGCGTTGCTCACTACTCAGCGCCGCCAGCTGATCATGGTTGTAGCCGTAAACTACGGTGGCATCGACATCGGCCTCGGCTGGCTGCGAAAACAGTACCCGCTGTGCACCGCGCGCGAGGTGTTGCTCGGCGGTGGCGCGGTCGGTAAAGCGGCCGCTGCACTCCAGCACTAAGTCAACCTGATGAGCGCTCCAATCGAGTTCCGCTATCGACTCACAGTGGCTGATCGCGATGGTATCGCCGTTGACCAACAACTGCTCCTGTGCAGTGCTGACCTCACCGGGAAAGCGTCCGTGGGTAGAGTCGTAGCGGGTTAGGTGAGCAATGGTACGGCAGTCAGCCGGTTCATTAATGGCGACAATCTGCAGATGCTGACGCGCGCCCGACTCGTAGAGCGCACGCAACACCGAACGGCCAATGCGGCCATAGCCATTAATTGCCAGCCGTATCATCGGCTCAGCCAGCGACCTGCGCCGCGCTCTCTTTAACGGCTGCAACTACGTTGTCGACAGTGAAACCAAAGTGCTTCATCAGTACATCGCCTGGGGCAGATTCGCCAAAGCTAGTCATACCGACTACACGGCCATCGAGACCGACAAACTTGTACCAGTAGTCAGCGTGCAGCGCCTCGACAGCAACCCGTGCACGCACTGCTGGCGGCAGTACGCTATCGCGGTAGGCAGCATCTTGCGCGCTGAAAAGTTCGGCACACGGCATCGACACCACCTGCGCTTCAATACCTTGTTCAGCCAACTGCTGTGCAGCTTGCATGGCCAGCTCGACCTCGGAGCCAGTAGCGATTAACAGCGCCTGTGGGTCGGCAGCTGCGCGCAGCACATAACCGCCGCGCTCAATGTTGGCTACTTGCTCAGCATCGCGCGCCATCGGCGCCAAACCTTGGCGGCTAAATACCAGCGCACTGGGACCGTCGTGACGGACTATGGCACTCTTCCAGCAGACCGCAGATTCGACTGCATCACAGGGGCGCCAAGTGTGCAAATTGGGAGTGCTGCGCAGAGCGCTGAGCTGCTCAACCGGTTGGTGAGTCGGGCCATCTTCGCCGAGGCCCACTGAGTCGTGCGTGTAGACGAAAATGGCGCGCTGCTTCATCAGCGCTGCCATGCGCACTGCGTTGCGAGCGTACTCCATAAACATCAGGAACGTGGCGCCGTAGTTGATGAAACCACCGTGCAAGGCAATACCGTTCATCATCGCGCTCATACCGAACTCGCGCACTCCGTAATAGAGATAGTTGCCGTTGGCGTCGTCGGCACTGACACCTTTTGCGCCGGACCACAAGGTTAAGTTAGAGCCGGCCAAATCGGCCGAGCCACCGAGCAGCTCAGGCAGCAGTGGGCCAAATGCGTTGAGGCTGTTTTGTGACGCTTTGCGCGAGGCCACTTTTTCCATCTTGGCTTGGCACTCGGCGATGTAGGCGTCGGCACCGGCAATAAAGTCGGCTGGCAGCTCACCCTTAACGCGGCGGCTGTACTCGGCAGCCAGCTCAGGGTAAGCGGCGCGATAAGCGGCAAAGCGCTCGCTCCAAGCAGCGTGGGCAGCGGCACCGCGCTCGCGGGCACTCCATGCCTGGGCAATATCGGCGGGGACCTCAAATGGGCCGTGCTGCCAGCCGAGTTGAGCGCGCGTTAGGGCAATTTCGTCTGCACCCAACGGGGCACCGTGGCAATCCTCTTTGCCCTGTTTGTTGGGCGAACCAAAGCCGATCACGGTTTTGCAGCAGATCAAAGTCGGCTTGCTGGTCTCGGCGCGCGCCGTTTCGACGGCCGCTTTAATGGCGTCGGCATCGTGGCCATCAACAGCGGGGATAACCTGCCAGCCGTAGGATTCAAACCGCGCTTGCGTATCATCGGTGAACCAGCCCGGCTGACCCTCGGCACCGCCGACATCACCGTCGATAGAGATGCCGTTGTCGTCGTAAAAAGCGATCAATTTACCCAGCCCCAAGGTGCCTGCCAGAGAGCAGGTTTCGTGGGAGATGCCCTCCATCAAACAGCCGTCCCCGAGAAAGGTGTAGGTGTAGTGGTCGACAATCGCGTGCTGGTCGCGGTTAAATTGCGCGGCGAGTATCTTCTCTGCCAGCGCCATACCGACCGCATTGGAAATACCTTGGCCGAGCGGGCCAGTGGTGGTCTCAACGCCGGGGGCATAGCCGTATTCTGGGTGGCCGGGGGTCTTGCTGTGCAGTTGGCGGAAGTTTTTCAGCTCTTCAATGGGCAGATCGTAACCGGCCAGGTGCAACAGTGAGTAAAGCAACATAGAGCCGTGGCCGTTGGAGAGCACAAAGCGATCCCGGTTGCACCAGCTCGGGTCGCTGGGATCGTGGCTGAGGTAATCGTTCCAGAGCACTTCGGCGATATCAGCCATACCCATTGGGGCGCCGGGGTGGCCGCTGTTGGCCTGTTGAACTGCGTCCATACTGAGGGCGCGAATGGCATTGGCCAACTCTCTACGTGAAGCCATTGATCTTCTCCTGTCGCTTTGTGCGTCTGTGGTTATGGCGGCTCTCAAAGAGCCCTTAAATTTAGTCAGCTATTGTCGCTCAGCGCGGCTGGGCAAACAATAAAAGTGCCATTATATCGACTCAAAAGCCTGTTTATTCACTATTTGACTGGCAAATAGTCTATCTCTGCATCCATTGGCACTTTTGCTATATGGATATTTTTTTATATAAAAAAATTTCGATATAGCCGGGCGCTGTGATAAAGTGCTCGGCATGTCTTCTTCTGTCGCCTCCCATTGCGCCCCGCTCAGTGCAGTTACCACTGCCGACGGGCCCCTGACCCAGCTGTGCAAAGCCGCTGGAGATCCTTTGCGCATGCAGATATTGCGCGTATTGCGACACAACTCCTACGGGGTATTAGAGCTCTGTCAGATTTTTTCGATACGCCAATCGACTATGAGCCATCACCTCAAGCTACTCGCCAATGCTGGGCTACTGGCCACCCGACGCGAAGCGACCAGTATCTTTTACCGCCGCAACAGTGCCCACCCCGAGCACTCTATCAGCGCTTTTTTAACCGCCCTCTACCGGGCAGTTGACGAGCTGAGCATTGAACCCGAGCAGCAGTGCCTGATCGATGCTGTCCACGCTGAACGCAGCGCCAATTCGCGGCAGTTCTTTGACGACAACGCCGAGCGCTTTGATGCCAACCAGGACCTCATCGCCAGCTGGCGAGACTACGGTGAGAGTGTCGAGCGCTTTGTCGACCAACATGTCTCAGGCGAGCGTCTCTGCGCCGTTGAGATTGGTCCAGGTTACGGCGATTTTTTGCCCTATTTAAGTCGCCACTACGAACGCGTGGTGGCCGTTGAAAATGCCGCGCCTATGCTGGCCGCCTGCCAACAGCGCACGGCTGAGTACGGACTCGAGAATATCAATTACCTGCATGGCGACAGCCGCAGTCCGGCACTGGCTGAGGTTCGCGCAGACCTAGTCTCGTTGAACATGGTGCTTCACCACAACGCAGCCCCCGCTGAGATCATTGCCGACGCTGCCGCTCTGCTCAGTGACAGCGGTTCGCTGTTGATTACCGAGCTCTGTGAGCACGATCAATCTTGGGTGCAAAGCGCCTGCGGCGATCTGTGGTTGGGGCTTGCCGCCGAAGCACTTGAAGAGTGGTGCGCTGCAGCCGGCCTAATGCCTGCGGCAAGCCTCTACTTGGCTCAACGCAATGGCTTCAGATTACAAATTCGTCAATTTATTGCTGCCACCAATTTCGCAGCTAGCCGATAACGGCGCTACAGAGGAACTCACATGTCGCAATATACTACCTTCACCTCCGAGTCGGTCTCTGAGGGTCACCCGGACAAGATGGCCGACCAGATCTCCGATGCCGTGCTCGACGCCATCATCAAGGACGATCCGCACGCCCGCGTAGCGGTTGAGACACTGGTCAAAACGGGTATGGCTATCGTCGCTGGCGAAGTGCGCACCAACACCTATGTCGACCTCGAAGAGATCGTCCGCGATGTCATTTGTGAGATCGGCTACAACAGCTCTGATGTCGGCTTTGATGGCCGCAGCTGTGCGGTACTGAATGCCATCGGCAAACAGTCTAGCGATATCGCGCAAGGGGTAGATGAGGGCGAGAAAAAAGAGATCGGTGCCGGCGACCAGGGATTGATGTTTGGCTACGCCACCAACGAGACGCCGGTACTGATGCCGGCGCCCATCTACTACTCGCACCGGTTAGTAGAAAAACAGGCCGAGCTGCGCAAAAGTGGCGCACTGAGCTGGTTGCGCCCCGATGCCAAGAGCCAGATCACTCTGCGCTACGAGCAAGGCATGCCGGTTGCTGTCGATGCGGTGGTGCTCTCCACTCAACACGACGAGAGCATCAGCCAAGCCGATCTGCAGGCGGCAGTGCGCGAACTGATCATCGATCCGGTGCTACCAGAACAGTGGCTGCACGCCGATACCCAGTACCACATCAATCCCACCGGCAAGTTTATTATTGGCGGCCCGATGGGTGACTGCGGTTTAACCGGGCGCAAAATTATTGTCGACACCTACGGCGGCATGGCCCACCACGGTGGCGGCGCCTTTTCTGGCAAGGACCCGACCAAGGTAGACCGCTCGGCCGCGTATGCCGGGCGCTATGTGGCGAAAAATATCGTCGCCGCTGGGCTCGCTGAGCGCTGTGAGATCCAAGTCTCTTACGCCATCGGTGTCGCCGAGCCAACCTCTATTAGTATCAACACCTTTGGCACCGGCAAACTGGGCGACAGCGAGATTGTTGCGCTGGTCCGCGAGCACTTCGACCTGCGCCCTGCCGGCTTAATTGAAATGCTCGATTTGCGCCGCCCGATTTACCGCGAAACTGCCGCCTATGGCCACTTCGGCCGCGAACTGGCCAACTTTACCTGGGAGCGCACCGACCGCGCCGCCCTTCTGCGCGCTGCGCTCTAACCCGACCAATAACCTACGCATACTGGAGTTCACCATGAACGCACAACTCGATATTAAAACAGATTACAAAGTGGCCGATATTGGCTTAGCGGAATTTGGCCGCCAAGAGATCGCTATCGCCGAAACTGAAATGCCGGCTCTGATCGCTCTGCGCGACAAATATGCCGCTGCACAGCCACTGGCCGGCGCCAAGATTCTCGGCTGTATTCACATGACCATTCAAACTGCTGTGCTGATCCAGACACTCGAAGCGCTCGGAGCCGAGGTGCGCTGGACCTCGTGCAATATCTTCTCCACGCAAGATCACGCCGCAGCAGCCATTGCCGCCGCTGGTACGCCGGTATTCGCCTGGAAAGGTGAAACCGAAGAGGAATACGACTGGTGTCTGGAGCAGCAGGTATTAAAAGATGGCAAACCTTGGGATGCCAACATGATCCTCGATGATGGCGGTGACTTGACTGCACTGCTGCATCAGAAATACCCCGAGGTACTGGAACGCGTTCACGGTATTACCGAGGAGACCACCACCGGTGTTCACCGCCTTTATGAGATGCTCAACAATGGCGAACTCAAAGTGCCGGCGATCAACGTCAACGACTCGGTCACCAAGTCTAAAAACGACAATAAATACGGCTGTCGCCACAGCTTGAGCGATGCCATTAAGCGCGGCACCGATCACCTGCTAATGGGTAAGAAAGCCCTAGTTATCGGCTACGGCGATGTCGGCAAAGGCTCTGCGCAGTCACTCGCCCAAGAGGGCATGATTGTGCGTGTCACCGAGATCGATCCGATCTGCGCCATGCAAGCCTGCATGGATGGCTTTGAAGTGGTCTCGCCCTACATTGGCGGCAACCCCGATGCCGGTGTCGACGTCGCCACAGTCAGCGCCTTCGACCTGGTGGTAACCACCACAGGCAATGTCGATGTCTGCAGCGCCGAAATACTTAAAGCACTTCGCTCAGGTTGTTTAGTTTGTAACATCGGCCACTTCGACAACGAGATCGACACCGCCTTCATGCGCAAGAATTGGGAGTGGCAAGAGATCAAACCTCAAGTGCACAAAATTTATCGCGACCGCGCCAACCACGACTACCTGCTGCTGCTTTCAGAAGGGCGGCTGGTCAACTTGGGCAACGCCACTGGCCACCCCAGCCGCATTATGGATGGCTCATTTGCCAACCAAGTACTGGCGCAGATCCATCTCTATCAGCAGGCCTTTGCCGATGCTAGCGCCGAACAGAAAGCCCAACTGTTGCGTGTAGAAGTACTGCCCAAGCAACTCGATGAAGAGGTAGCAGCCCACATGGTGCGCGGTTTTGGCGGGGTGATCACACAATTGAGCCAGCGCCAAGCCGACTACATCGGTGTGACCGTGAACGGTCCATTCAAAGACGACCAGTACCGCTACTAAGAAAGGCAAACGCAATGACAGAGCAACGTAGTGTGCCGATCAGTTTTGAGTTTTTCCCACCCAAAACTGATCAGGGGCGCATTAACTTAGCGGAGACCCGCAGCCAGCTGGCGCAGTTTAATCCCGAGTATTTTTCGGTCACTTACGGCGCTGGCGGCTCAACTCGCGACACCACCAAGAATGCAGTCGTTGAACTGATAGATGCCGGCAGCCGCGCCGCACCTCATCTCTCTTTTGGTGGTGATGGCGAGCAGACCATCGCCGCACTGCTGGGCGATTACGCTGCGGCCGGAGTCGAGCACATCGTCGCCCTGCGCGGCGACTTGCCCTCTGGCATGGGCGGTGCCAGCCAGCTGGTACACGCCAACCAACTGGTTGAATTTATTCGCCGTGAAACCGGCGATCAGTTCAATATATTGGTCGCCGCCTATCCGGAAATACACCCTGAGGCAGAGAGCTATAGCCGCGATATCTACTGGCTGGGTGAAAAGTTTCGCGCCGGGGCCGATGCCGCTATCACCCAATACTTTTACAACCCAGAGGCGTACTTTAGGTTTGTCGACAGCTGTCAGAAAGCGGGTATCGACCAACCAATCGTGCCGGGCATTATGCCGCTGACTAATTTTAAAAATTTGCTGCGCTTTTCGGAGAGCTGCGGCGCCGATATTCCGCGCTGGCTGCGCTGGCAACTGCAAGAGCGCGCCGACAGCAGTGAAGATTTGATCGAGTATGGTCTCGAAGTCGTCACCCGTCTCTGCGAGCAGCTGGTGGCCGGCGGTGCCCCGGGCTTACACTTTTACACCATGAACCAGTGGCGACCCACCAGCCGGCTCTGCAACAACTTGCTGGGCAGCTAACAGCTTGCGCTGCCCGCGGATTTACAGCCCTGTGCCGCTGGCCAGTGGCAGTATTGTCGAGCTCAGCGAGAGCGCTGCGCGTCACTGCGTGGCGGCCTTGCGCATGGTGCCGGGGGCGGCGCTGATACTGTTTGACGGGGGTGGTGGAGAGTACGCCGCAACCCTTATCGAAGCCGGCAAAAAACGCGCTACCGCGCAAGTGGGCGAGCACTCTCCTGTCGACAAGGAGTCAGCGCTTACTATCAATTTAGCAATTGCATTGTCTAAAGGCGATCGTATGGAGTGGGTGGTTCAAAAAGCCACTGAGTTGGGCGCCACAACCATCTCACCGCTCACCAGCGAACGCAGCGAGGTCAAGCTAAACCGCGAGCGCGCCGAGAAAAAACAGGCGCAGTGGCAACAGATTGCTATCGCCGCCTGCGAGCAGAGCCAGCGCAACCGTCCCCCCATGGTAGTGCCGATTGCTCCGCTCCATGAGTTGCTTGCACGCGACACCAGCCGCTGCAAATTAGTCCTCCATCACCGCAGCAACCAAGCGCTACAATCGTATCCCGCACCGCAATCTGTGTGCCTGTTAATTGGCCCTGAAGGCGGCCTGAGTGACGCTGAAATACTGGCTGCGCAAGCTGCTGGGTTCAACCCACTGACACTGGGTCCGCGCGTTTTGCGCACCGAGACCGCACCGCTGGCCGCGATCGCCGCCATGCAGACCTTGTGGGGCGATTTTAATTGACTCACCGCGGCAGCGACTTGCAGTAGACTGTCTCAAACAACCACTGCGTTGAGGCAAACTATGGCGATCAATCACGACCTACAATCCGCTCAGCACTGGGGCGGACAAGGCAAGCAGTTGACTCTGTGCGGCGAATCCATTTTTGTCCGCCATCAAGTCAACCCAGGCAAACCAGTGTTGTTACTGCTGCACGGCTTTCCTTCTTCAAGCTGGGATTGGCAGCCACTTTGGCAACCTCTGGCAGAGCACTTTGAGCTGCTTACTTTAGACCTGCTCGGCTTTGGCTATTCGGCCAAGCCCAACCATCGCGACTACACTATCCACGGCCAGGCGGATATTGTTGAAGCTCTGCTGGCCACTAAACAGATCGAGCAGTGCCATTTGCTGGTGCATGATTACAGTGTCAGCGTCGCCCAAGAATTGTTGGCGCGCCAGGCCCAGAGCGGCAACCAGCGTTACGCAAGCTGCTGTTTTCTCAACGGCGGGCTGTTCCCAGAAACGCATCGCGCGCTCCTCACCCAGCGGCTGCTGTTGAGCCCGCTGGGCGGTCTAATTAACCGGCTGGCTGGCTACCGCCAATTTGCCGCCAGTTTTAGCCGCGTGTTTGGCCCCGCCAGCCAACCGACTGAGAACCAGCTACAAGCTCATTGGTGGCTCATTAACCAAAACGACGGCAAACACCTGTTCCACAACCTAATTACCTATATTTTGGATCGCCGCAAATATCGCCAACGCTGGTTGCAGCCGCTACAAAATAGCCCAGTACCCCTGGCGCTCATTAACGGATCCTGGGACCCCGTCTCAGGCCAGCATATGGTGGAGCGCTACCTACAGCTCGGTTGCAGGTGTGACTACCTAGCCCAGCTGCCCGTTATAGGACACTACCCGCAGCTAGAATCGCCAACAAAGGTCTTAGAGAGTTACCTGCACTTTGCCGAACAGTCGCTACAGTGTTAGCTCGCCGCCATCGGCAGATGGTTGGGTTGGCTGGCGATCTCCTCAAGCCAGCGGCACAGCTGTGGGTAGCCAGCGAGATCAAAACCGCCCTCTTCAGCAACGTGGGTATAAGCATAGAGACTAATGTCGGCCAAAGTTAACTGCTCGCCGACCAGATAGCGGCTGCACCGCAACTGCTGCTCCATCACCGCCAGTGCCCGATGACCGCCCTGTTGCTTACTGGCGTATTCAGCGCGGCGCTCTTCTGGCAAACCTAAGTAACGGTTTATGAAACGCGCTGTAGAAATATAAGGCTCGTAGCTGTACTGCTCAAAAAATTGCCACTGCAGGACCTTGGCGTGCAGATAGGAGTCGCTCGGCAGCAGCTCTGTGGCAGCTGCCAAGTAGTTAATAATCGCGTTCGACTCACTCAAACAGCGGCCATCATCGAGCACCAACAACGGAATCTTGGCGTTGGGGTTAAGGGCTGTAGATGGAGGTTGCTGCGTCTCGCAGGCAAGGATATCGATATCAAGCCACTGGTGCTGCAAGTTAAAGTGATGCAATACCCAAGCTACTTTGTAGCAGTTGCCCGACTGATGATCGCCATATATCTGCACCGTTGCCCCCTCGCTGTGGGCGCACTACTCCTTGTCAGGTTTGGTGCGCACAACTGTTGTTTCAACTTTGTCATCTGCTAACTGTTGCTCAAGCTCATCAAGCGAGAGATAGTCGAGATCCCAGTGGTTACAGATATCATTGCGGTAACGCGTGTGGTTCTTATCGGTAGAACGCGACTTTTTGCGATTGAAGTAGTCGAGCAATTTTTTACTGATACTCATCCGCTCTACCTCCCTCAGCGATTCACTAGTGCCGCATGGCTTGCATTAGCCTCGCGGTACTCTGCCTCTAGTCGATCAATAAGAGCGGCAGCTTTGGGGCTGTCTTTGATTGAACCGACACCCTGCCCAGCAGACCAGACCGTCGTCCAAGCACCTTTGGCCCTTTCGCCGCTGCTGTTATCGGCATCGACTGTCAGCTCTTCGCCAAAATCGATATCTTTTTTCGGCTCTAAGCTATCTGGGTCGAGGCCCATTTGCACAATACTCGGGCGCAAGAAATTGGCGTAAACACCTGAGATATTCGGCGTATAGAGAATATCGGCAGCCGTGGTTTGCTCAATCATCTGGCGGTATTCATCGACTACCAAGCTCTCTTGGGTATTGATAAAGCGAGTACCCAAGTAGGCCAAGTCAGCTCCCATCATCTGTGCGGTTGCGATATCGCGCCCAGTGGAGAGCGATCCCGCCAACAGGATAGTTTTGTCGAAGAACTGACGGATCTCATTGACCAGTGCAAATGGACTCGTGGTGCCGGCATGGCCGCCAGCACCGGCACACACAGCGATCAAGCCGTCAGCACCGGCTTGTGCCGCTTTGGCGGCGTGGCGCGCATTGATAACATCGTGAAAGACCACTCCGCCATAGCTGTGGACGCTATCAATAAGCTCGGCGACCGCCCCCAGCGAGGTAATAATCAGCGGTACCTCATGCTTTATACAAAGCGCTAGGTCCGCCTCAAGACGCGGGTTCGATTTGTGCACAATAAGATTGACGCCAAATGGTGCCGGTTCACTGCCGGTTGCCGCAGCGTGCTCGGCCAGTGCAGCTTTTATCTCTATCAACCACGCTTCAAATCCTTCACTGGTGCGCTGATTGAGCGCTGGAAAGGTACCGACGACGCCGGCCTTGCAGCACTCTATGACCAACTCTGGGCCCGAAGTTAAGAACATGGGTGCCGCGACTACCGGTAGGCGCAGGCGATCTTTAAAGATGGTTGGCAGTGACATATTGGCTCCTTTAAGAGTGTGAAATTATCAGTTTTTTATTGCGCGTCAAACTTGGCAACGGCTGTGTAGGATTCAAAATAATACACCACACAGTAACCGAGTTACCTCTCCTCTAACCACTTAGCTGCGGCAGACAAGATAGCTTAAATCTGATATGGCCGATCAGCCGTATGTCAGACTGGCCAAAAGCCGGTTTTCGGCTATGTTTAAAGAGCTTTTTCTCTCTTTGGATACGACCATGCACACACCTGCAGCGCATTTTTTCCACCGCTATTATCTTTTATTTATTGCTCTGTTGTTAGCGGGCAACGGTCTGCTCGGCTACTGCCTCTACCAGGTCACCTCTGCTGCACCGTCGCTACCCACAGCATCGATAATGTCACAAGTTACGCCACAACAACTCAATCCAGCGCACCCGTTGTTGGGCGAAACTCTTCAGCCCACTAGCGAACGGGCTATTCTCGCTCAGCAGCTCAAGTTGCGGCTCTGGAGTGGCTATACCCCAACCAGTGATAGTTACTGGCAAGCCGATTACACCCCGTTGTCTAAACAGTGGCTTGAACACCGCCGCCGCTGGCTGCTCAATAGCCGCACAGAACTTTTGCAACTGTTCGGGCCATCGGCAGTTTACGAGCCGCTGTTTAGCGATTTTTTCTTCCCGCTGCGCGAGCTCTTGCCGTTCTTGTCCAGTGCAGCACAAGCGCGTTTGTATGCCGCATCGATCTATACTCAAGCCACCCAAAAATGGCCCGATACTAAAACGGAGCGAGAGAATTACTATCACTTCGCAGCGCTCTCTAAGGGATTGAATTTGAGTGGCGGGCTCAACCCGCCGGAACAATTTGAATTTGCATTGCGCTATTCACCGACTGCACAGCTATTGCGAAGCAGCGGTATTGCCCTGCAAGAGGAGCAATTTAGAACTCTGCTGAGCCGCGCAATGGCCTACAAAAAAAGACCGACCACAGCGCGCTTAGAACAGTTGCGCGAGATCTTACTCGAGCTGCCCAAAACCGATCAGCGCCAGCAATTAATGGCGCGCCTGATGAGCGCGGGTTAATCGCGCTCGAGCATATCTTGCCAGGGATTGGTGGTATCAAACTCAACCGGTTGATCAAACCCAGGCAGCGTTATTTGGCTCTCGGTCAGATGCAGTTGAGCAACATCGACTTGGTCTTCACCAAACCGGTAGATGACATCTAACTGCCCCGCATCAGCGCGTTTTAGGTAGGCATCGGCTTGCTGACGTGTCTGTTCGCGGCGCTCACAGTAACTGGCAAAGGCTTGTCCGTAGCGGTTAGCTAGCATAGTGTCGACCAACTCAGGAGCTATGACTACACCGGTCGCATTGTTGCCACCAAATCCTTTAGAGTTAATGAACGCCACTTGACGAGGGGTGTTTCGACAATCTAAATCAGCTAGCGGGAAGTTGAGATTCGATTGGAAGACATCGTCCGCTACTTTATCTATAGTTTTAATCCCAGGCACCCACTGGTACTTAAATATCCCCAGGGCGGAAATTAACTGATCGCCACTGGCCGCGGTGAGAGAGTGCCCTACATACGCTTTGGGCGCAGTGACAGGCCAATCTTTAATACCAAACTTATCTGCAACTAAGTCAAACATGTGCGATTCGGTAATTCGGTTTGCCGGTGTGCTCGAACCGTGCGCGTAAACCACACTGTTTTTGCGCACCGTGTCGATACCTACCACCGCAGCGGCCTTAGCAACCGCTTTGGCAAAGCAGACATAGTTACCTGCCCCAGGCGCCGAGATCGACTTTTTAACGCCATCGGCATTGATGTAAACCGCTGGTACGGCGCCGTGAATATCAGCTCCCAACTCGAGGGCTAGAGCATCATCCATCAACACTACAAATTGGGCACCTTCACCCACAGTGAATCCGACGTTATCGCCAAATGGGCGGCTGGCGCGGCGCCAGTCCGGGCTGTCACTGCCATCTAATTTACAGAGATTCTCGTCACTGGCCAGAGCGCCCATCGCGGAAAAGCCCTCTATCACCTCGGGCGTAGCGACTGCCTCTGCATTACCAACAATGGCTAAACGCCGCGCACCACTGGTGATATCGCGCACCGCAGCCTGCAAGACAAACAAAAAGCTCGCACAGGCACCGGTAATCGCCTCTGTATGGCCAACACTACCGAGCACATAGGCATTGATAAAATCAGCGGGCATTGAGTTGAGCCCCATCGGCAGATGTTTAGCCGTAGTGCGGCCGCCGAGCAAACGCGACTGCAGCATGCCGGCCAAACCTTCACTGGTCAGCTGGCTGATACTTGAGGAATAAGTACCTATTTGATCGGGGCGCACCGCATTAAGTAGTTTGGGTAGCTCTATGCCAGTGCTGTAGAGGGCGTCGCTGGCACCGAGTATGGCCGCCTGCAAACCGCGCGGGTGAAAGCGCGAGTTATAGTGCGCCGCCATATCAAAACCACTCGGCAGCTGGCCCGCGGCTTTCACACCCAACGAGTAATACTGGCGCAATAGCAACTCATCTTGGCCGTCACTGCTAACCAGCACTGTACCGTCTTCGCGCTCTTGGCACTGCCAGCCAGCGGGGATTTGAGCGGGCATATCGCGCTTGGCTATGACAAATTCAGTGGCCGTATTGGCGGCAATATTTTTTTGCTCGAGCACTCGATCGGGGTCAAAATTTTCAATCTTGCGAATTAGCGTACCGGCCAGAACTTGCTCACCGTAACGCTCGGCTACAGCGGCAGCATCGAGCAGCTCTCCCTCTGCACTGCGGTAACCAGCCTCATCCCAGCTCACCAGCTGCATCAGGCAGGCCAAACCGACCAATGTCTGCTCGCGCTCTTTTGCAGCCAAGGACTCAATTACCATGCGCCGGTAACCCTGATGGCCAGAACTGCGTCCCGCTGGGTTATAACCCCCAAAACCGACAATAACAGGAAGTGAAGTAGGTGCTAAGGTTGAGTGGCTCATGCTGATATCCTTGATTAATTCCATGCATTGTAGCTAATAGAGAAGGCCTTTATTGTAGCTTTACTGCCATCTATTAACGTAATATTGCCAAATGAAGATAAACGTTGCACTTTTACTCTGTGAAGGGATGTTGATTTCTGGCTCAACACTGGCAGCGGAGATTTTGCACTTCGCTCAGGCCATGGCGCGAGCGCAGCGACACCCCATCAAACAGGTAAATTTGCACTGGGTAGTAGACAGCGGCGTCGGCGTTACCTGCTCTGCCGGTTTAAAAGTACCCGCTACCGCCTGTCTAGCTGATTTGGACGACACACCTCTTGATCTTATCCATGTCCCTGCCCTGTGGCGCAACCCGCGCCGCGCACTCACTCGCCACAATGCGTATTTAGGTTGGCTAAAAGCACAGCAACAACGCAACACTGCCATGGCTGCCGTGGGTACTGGCGTCTGTTTTTTGGCTGCAGCGGGGCTCTTGGAAGGCCGCAATGCGACGACACACTGGCACTATTTCGATCAGATGCAACGCGACTATCCCGCTGTAAAACTGCAACGCCAACTGTTCTCTACCCAGGTCGGCAATCTCTACTGCGCCGCCAGCGTTAACGCTATGGCTGAGGTGATGATGCTATTAGTGGAGAGAATATTTGGACGCATTATTGCCCGTCAGGCACAGCGCAACTTCTTTCATGAGATCCGCAACTTAACTAATGCTGACGATCCAAACGTTGAACGCATAAGCGATGAAACTATCTTGCAAGTGCAGATCTGGCTGCAGGACAACCTACACCGCAAAGTTTGCTTAGATGATCTTGCTGCCCAGTTTGGGCTCTCGCCGCGCACACTGCACCGACGCTTTAACAGCGCTACAGAATCAACTCTGGGTAACTACTTATTAGAAAAGCGCATGCAGTTTTGCTGTGAACTCCTTCGCGACACCGATCTCAATATCGGTGAAATAGCACTGAGAGGTGGATTTGAAAACGCCAGCTGGTTTGCCCAGCGGTTCAAACAGTGGAGTGGCTCAACGGCTTCAGAGTATCGCAAGACAGTGCGCGCGAAGCTGTTTAGCGACTAGCCAGCTGTTTGCAGCCGCCGGATAATTTGCGATTGAAGTTGAGCAACTTGCTCAAAGAGCACAACGGCTTTTTCAATCTCTCCCGCATTGCGATAGAACTGAGCTAGCTTATAAAGCTGCTCGACTGATTTTGGTTGGTCTAGGAGCGCATCTCGCCACGGCGAGCTCTTCAGATATTTCCAGTAGAGCCTTGCTCGTTCGGTCTCTTACCAAGCCTGCCGTGGTTTATTGCCCGTTATGTCATGCAGAATAGACGCATCAGCATTTTTTCAGATGACCGGTTAAGAGTGACAGAGGGGTTCCAATGACTATCTATTTTATTTAGCAAATAGAGGTGTTACCTATTTCTAGACTGCTCAGATCACGCGCACATGGGTCACACCATCCACAGCGGCAATGGCAGCTCGAGTACTTTCGCCCACCTCACCCTCAACATCGACAATGTTGTAGGCGACATCGCCGCGGCTTTTGTTGACCATATCTACAACGTTCAACTCACTCTCTGCCAGCACAGCTAAGACATTACCCAATACTTTGGGCACATTATTATTGCTGAAGGTGATACGGGTTCCACCGTTTCGCTCCATCACCGTTTTCGGGTAGTTAACCGAGTTGACGATATTTCCATCTTGCAGAAAATCCATCAGCTGGTTGGCTGCCATGATGGCGCAGTTCTCTTCCGCTTCAGCGGTACTGGCACCGATATGGGGCATGGTAATGACATCTTTGCGGCCGAGAAGCTCAGGGCGCGGGAAATCTGTAATGTAACCACCCAGAGCGCCTGCATTTAACGCATCCAAAACAGCGGCTGTATCGACGATCTCTTCGCGAGCAAAATTGAGAATTTTCGCGCTCGGCTTCATTCCTGCTAGTGTCTCACTGTTAATTAAGTGACGCGTCGCTTCAATAGCAGGGACATGCAGAGTGATAAAATCTGAACGCCCCAGCAGGGTCTGTAAGTTCTCCATGCGCTCAACTCGGCTTGAGAGCTGCCAAGCGGCTTCTACCGAAATAGCCGGGTCGTAACCTATCACGTTCATGCCCAGCTCCACGGCCATGTTGGCCACAAGGGCACCGATAGCGCCAAGACCGACAATGCCGAGGGTTTTACCGACGATCTCGCCACCGGCAAAGTGCTTTTTTTGCGCTTCGAGCAATTTACCCATCTCGCCGGCATCGCTCATTTCGGTGAGCCCTTGCACGTAGTTGATGCCGCCATAGATATCGCGCGAGCCCATCAACAGACCGGCCAAGATCAGCTCTTTAACCGCATTGGCGTTAGCGCCGGGAGTGTTGAATACCACAATCCCTTTCGCCGTATATTCTTCGACTGGGACATTGTTCGTGCCGGCACCGGCGCGAGCGACCGCAACCACACTCGAGGGTACCGGTTCGCCATGGAGTTTGTGGCTGCGCAAAATGTAGGCATCGGGCTCGTTAAATTCGCTGGCTATCTCGTAATTTTCTCGGGGGAAACGATCTAAACCTTTACTTGAGATAGCGTTGTATGTGCGAATTTTAAACATGGTAAATACCTAGAATTATTTGCTGTGCCGCCAAAGACGGGTAATTGTATGGTTCAGCCTGCTAGCTGTTGGTAGCCCCACTCGATCCAGGGGAGGAGCGCTTCTACATCGGCGGTCTCCACTGTGGCCCCACACCAGATACGCAAGCCTGCCGGTGCATCGCGGTAGGCGCCAATGTCGTAAGCAACACCCTCGCTGTCGAGCAATTTAACCAATTGTTTGACCGCCGCCTCATCCAGGTCGAGCGTCAGACAGACACTGGTACTCGAACGCAGTGCAGGATCGGCTGCAAGAAAATGTATCCAGTCGCGCTGCTCAACAAACGCTTCTATAGCAGCCAAATTGGCCTGTGAACGCTCGATTGCGGCGTGCTGTCCACCGATCTCGGCAACCCAATCCAGCGCATCTAAATAATCGGCAACACAGAGCATGGAGGGGGTATTAATTGTTTCGCCGCGGAAAATACCTTCGATCAATTTGCCGCCTTTTGTCATACGGAAAATTTTCGGCAGTGGCCAGGCGGGGGTGTAGCTTTCGAGGCGTTCAACTGCGCGCGGGCTGAGAATCAACATGCCGTGGGCACCTTCACCGCCAAGCACTTTCTGCCAGCTGTAAGTGACTACATCGAGCTTCTCCCAGGGCATCTCCATAGCAAACACTGCCGAGGTTGCATCGCAGATTGTCAGCCCCTGCCGATCGTCGCTGATCCAATCGGCATTGGGCACTCGCACGCCGGAAGTTGTGCCGTTCCAGGTAAACACCACATCGTGGTCACCGTTCACCTCGGAGAGGTTGGGTAGTTGGCCGTATTCAGCGGTCATACTGCGGACATTATCCAGTTTGAGCTGCTTAACGATATCGGTTGCCCAACCGGCACCAAATGATTCCCATGAGAGCACATCGACGGGGCGCTCACCCAACAGAGACCACATCGCCATTTCGACTGCACCCGTGTCTGAGGCAGGTACTACGCCTACACGGTAGCCCTCAGGTAGCCCAAGCAGCTTGGCGGTGTCCGCACAAGCGCGGCCGAGTGCTTGCTTGCCTACAGCGGAGCGGTGGGAGCGCCCTAACGTGGCGATATCCAGTTTGTCGAGACTGTAGTCTGGACGCTTTGAACATGGGCCAGAGGAAAAGTTGGGGTTGGCAGGTTTGATCGTAGGTTTCATAACTGTCCAAAATAATTAGGACGAGCACTGCTCATCGAGAAATAGGGGGCGTGATTTTACTGCGCTGGGCGACGCAAAGAAAGCGGCGGGAGCGCTAACCCCCTAAATAACAGCACTTTTTTTGATTTTTTGCGCTTACACTGCTTGCCGTAGCGGTTGTGCAAACAACCTGTTATTGGACAGCGAGTTCTTTATCGACCAGAAAACGAGCTATCGCCAGCATACCGTCAAAAGTTTTGGCCTGTTGGAGCGAGACCCGGTATTTGCCATTGACGATTAGTTCGGGGGTGCCTTGAGTGCGATAGGCGCGAATTCTCGATTTAGCTTGATTAACTAGGCTAGTGACACCAAAAGAGTTGAATACCCGCTCGAGTTTATCTTCAGCAACACCTGCCGCGGCAAAAATATCGGCAAAGTCTTCGGCCTCCAGGCCAGTGCCGCGCAGATTTAACGTCCCTTTAATATGATAGGCCTCAAAAATAGGGATGTGCGTTTGCTCTAAAACGCCCAAAGCTAAGGCGCTGTAGTAGGCGCGAGCCAAGGGCTCCAGTGCACTCTGCCAAGGCGCTGGTGTGCGTTGCATATCGACGCCTTCTGGGAGTGTTTTAGACCACTCGTGCATCGGCCCTTCAAAGTCAAAGCAGTGGCCGCAGTGGTAAGAAAAAATCTCGTTGACCTCGACCAAACCTGGATTGGCGGTGCGCACCGCTTGGGGTAACCGCTGGTAATCAACACCCTCTTGGTACAACTCGGCAGCACTAACTGCGGCTGGAAAAAGCGTGGCAATGACCAACAGACGGAATAATTTGGACAGACTCAACATAAAAATACCTCGCGTTTATATTGCTTTGACATCAAGGAGAGATAAAAGTGCAGTGAGTATAACCGCGGCCACAAAAAAGGGCGACCGCAGCCGCCCTCCATTGCCTAGCCTAGCGCTACACTCAGTGCAAACCGGCGATATAGTTTGCCAGCGCATCGATTTCACGGTTGCTCATACGCTCGGCAACACCGCGCATTACTTGTACTTCACCGTCGTTATGACGCAGACCATCGCGGAACATGCGCAGTTGTTTGGCGATGTAATCGGCGTGTTGGCCACCCAGTGCGGGGTATCCTGCCGGGTCATTGCCGGCACCGCTAGGAGCGTGACAGCCGGCGCAGGATGGGATACCTACTTCGAGATTGCCACCGCGGTAGAGTGACTCGCCCAGAGCAATCGCTTCGTCGCCGCTGATACTGCTACCGACCAATTCAATTTGTTTGGCACCAGAGAGCTGACGCTTTTTGGCATCGTAAAAGGCAGCCATATCAGCCAACTGCTGATCGCTCATACCATCGAGGATACCGGTCATTTCAACAATGACGCGTCTGCCATCGCGTACATCCATCAACTGTTTGGTGAGGTATTTTTCACCTAACCCAGCCAATTTTGGAAACGCACCCATTGCACTGTTACCGTCCATACCGTGGCAACCAGCACAGCTAGCTACCAGCCCTTCGCCCGCCATAGCGTCGCCTTTGGGGTAGATGGCTGCATTAACTGAGCCTGCTGCTACTGCCAACAAAGCACCGGCGATCACACCGACCAAGTTCAAAAATTTTGTATTCATGGTTATTCCCACTCACGCATTCCGCTAGAATATAAGCACTTAAGTGCCCTGCCAAAAAGCCGGCGCATTATATACCAAATCTGCGTCATTCCTAAAGCCACTGGCAAAGATATTAGCGCGGAGCAAAATTGCTCTGCCAAACCCACCGCGAGATACCCCATGGCAACAGCGATAAATTTTCAGGCAACTCAGTTTCTCACCAGCGCACCCAGCCTTGAGCAGTGCCCGCCGGATGAGGGCCGCGAGGTGGCTTTTGCAGGGCGTTCTAATGCAGGTAAATCCAGTGCAATCAATACCTTAACGCGAAACAAGGGGATGGCGCGGATCAGTAAAACACCCGGCCGAACTCAACTTATCAACCACTTTACTCTGAGCGATAACCAGCGGCTGGTGGACCTTCCCGGCTACGGTTTTGCCAAAGTCCCCATCGCAATGAAAAAACGCTGGGATCGCCATCTGGCCGAATACTTACAGCAACGACAATCCTTAGCTGGCTTAATCTTGCTAATGGACATTCGCCACCCTTTGCAGAGCTACGATGAACAGATGTTGCGCTGGGCGCACCAGGCCGACCTACCTGTCCACGTACTTTTAACCAAGGCGGACAAACTTAAACGCGGGCCTGCACAAGCCTCGATGCTGCAAGTAGCTAAGTTTCTCTCGACTATCGATCTCAATGACGATCTTTTTTCGGTGCAAACTTTCTCGTCGCTTAAAAAACAGGGTGTCCAAGAGTTAGAGGCGGTACTGAACAGTTGGCTCTGTGAAGAGGACCCCGCACTGGAGGAGCAAGAGGAAGTGAGTGTTCAAGGCGGTGAGGGGTGGCTTACACCGGAACAAATAGCCCAACTTAACATCGAGCCGGAAAACGACTAAAAGACAAAAAAGCCCCAAACCAAGATGGCTGGGGCTAGCTCTGCTTTGACTTGCTCTGCAACCGCTACAGTCGCTTTTTTACTGGGTGCAAGGCGGGAGAATACAAGTATTCTCTGGCTTCTCTTTAGACAAAAAAAAGCCCCAAACCAAGATGGCTGGGGCTAGCTGTACTTTGGCTTGCTCTGCAAGCACTGCTGTCGCTTAGTTGGGGGAGAATACAAGCAATCAATCACAATTACTGTAACCTTTGAGGCCAACTGCAGCGTTTAGTTCAAAAAATATTCCAAAAAACCAAAATAAATTATTTTCTTGAATATATTCAATAGTTTAGTGTGCCTCATCCCAGCTGCTTCCACTGCCAATATCGACAATCAGTGGCACATTTAGCTCTGCCGCTCCTTGCATGATGTCGCGCAGACCCGCGCGCACTTGTTCGACTTCACACTCGGGTACTTCAAGCACCAGTTCATCGTGCACCTGCATAATCACTTTACTGTTGAGTTTTTGTTCGGTGAGCCAGGCGTCTACCCTGATCATAGCAATCTTAATCAGATCGGCAGCACTGCCCTGCAGTGGGGCGTTGATCGCAGTGCGTTCGGCAGCCTGGCGACGCATAGCGTTGCGATCGTTAATCTCTGGCAAATAGAGGCGGCGCCCGAACAAAGTTTCGACATAACCCTTATCAGCCGCATTCACTCGGGTATTTTGCATGAACGCTTGAACGCCTGGATAGCGCTGGAAGTAAAGATCAATATACTCCTGCGCCTGCTTGCGGCCAATTTGCAGTTGACGCGCCAGGCCAAACGCGGACATGCCATAAATCAATCCAAAGTTGATCGCTTTGGCACTGCGGCGCATGTCAGTGGTCACCTCTTCTAACTCGACTGCAAAGACCTCTGCGGCAGTGGCGCTGTGAATGTCTAACCCCTGCGCAAAGGCGTTGCGCAATCCTTCATCACCAGAGAGCTCAGCCATAATGCGTAGTTCGATCTGCGAGTAATCGGCGGCGAGCAAAACACTGCCCGGCGCGGCAACAAAGGCTTGGCGGACGCGGCGCCCTTCAGCGGTGCGGATCGGAATATTTTGCAAGTTGGGATCAGAAGAGGAGAGCCTGCCAGTCGCTGTGCCCGCTTGGTGATAAGAGGTGTGCAAGCGACCGGTTTTAGGATTGACCATGGTCGGCAATTTATCAGTGTAGGTAGACTTTAATTTGGCCAAACCACGGTGTTCCAAAATCACTTTGGGCAGCGGGTACTCGAGGGCTAACTCTGCCAACACCTCCTCTTTAGTCGAGGCAGCACCCTTGGCGGTCTTCTTTAACACTGGAATATTGAGCTTTTCAAACAGTATCTCGCCGAGCTGCTTAGGCGAGGCGAGATTAAACTCTTGGCCAGCCAGCTGCCATGCCTCGGCTTGCAGTTCTGCCAAGCGCTGAGTGAGCTCGCCACTTTGTTGTTGCAGTTGCTGGCAGTCGATGAGCGCACCGTTGCGCTCAATTTTAGACAATACGGTAACCAGAGGCAGTTCGATGGTCTCAAACAGCTTTTGCAGTGTCGGCTCGGCGGCTATGCCAGGCCACAGTTGCTGATGTAACCGCAAAGTAATGTCGGCATCTTCTGCGGCATACGGGGCCGCTTGTTCGAGTGCTATCTGGTTAAAGGTCAGCTGGCCGGCACCTTTGCCGGCAATATCGGTAAACGATGTCGTTGTTTGGTTGAGATAGTTAGCGGCTAAGCTGTCCATATCGTGGCGACTGCCAATAGAGTCGAGAACGTATGACTCGAGCATCGTATCAAAGGCGACCCCCGCGAGAGCGATGCCGTGTTCAGCCAGTACGCTCATGTCGTATTTAATGTTTTGTCCCACTTTGGCCTTACTGGCGTCTTCTAGTAGCGGCCGCAACATCTCTAACACAGTCTCGCGCCCCAGCTGCAGGGGAGCACCGAGGTAGTCATGGCCAAACGGGATATAACAGGCACTGCCTGGCTCTACTGCCAGTGAGATACCGACCAGTTGCGCTTCCATATAGTTGAGACTGGTGGTCTCAGTATCCACCGCAAACAGTTCTGCCTGTGCCAATTTATCCACCCACGTTTGCAGTTGCGCTTGCGTGAGTACCGTCTCCACAACTAACTCCGCAGCCGGCGGAGGTGTCGCTAAGCGTGCACCTTGCTTTGGCTCGGCGGCCGGCGCTGGCTGTGAGCCGCTGAGCTCGCGCAGCCAGCTCTTAAATTCTAGCTGGGTAAACAAGGCTAACAGTGCCTCTTGATCGGCACTGCTGTTGGCCAGCTCGACGGCGCTCTGCGGCAGCTCGACGTCTACCTTAATGGTGGCGAGCAAATAAGAGAGGTAAGCGAGCTCGCGGTTTGCCTCCAGTTTTTCAGGCATTTTTTTCGCGCCGCGAAATTCCAACTCCGCCACGCGCGGCAGGTCGGCATAAATAGCGTCGAGCCCGCCCAACTGCTGCAGCAACGCCAACGCGGTTTTTTCGCCAACTCCGGGCACGCCGGGGATGTTGTCTGATTTGTCACCAATCAAGGCGAGGTAATCGATGATGAGTTCTGGCCCAATGCCAAATTTTTCGCGCACACCGTCACTGTCCAGTACGGTATTGCTCATAGTGTTGACCAGCGTAATACCGGGGCCAACCAGCTGTGCCATATCTTTATCACCGGTAGAGATCACCACCGGCAAGTTGGCAGCTTGTGCCTGCAAAGCGAGTGTGCCGATCACGTCATCTGCTTCGACGCCATCGATAATCAACATCGGCAGCCCCATCGCGGTCACTATTTGATGGATGGGCTCTATCTGTGCGCGCAAATCGTCAGGCATGGGCGGGCGATGTGATTTGTAGTCGCCGTAGAGTTCATCGCGAAACGTTTTACCTTTGGCGTCAAAGACGACTGCAATGGTGCTGACCGGGTAATCGCGCTGCAGCGCTCTGAGCATTGTGGTAACACCGCGCACTGCACCGCTGGGCTGGCCACTAGAGGTCACGAGTGGCGGCAGGGCGTGAAAGGCGCGGTAGAGATAAGATGAGCCATCGACCAATACTAGAGGTGCGGCGTTTTCACTGCTGTTCATAGAGTTACCAGATTGTCTGCGATACCGACGCTTAACATGGGTATCTGTATCAAAGTTTGGCTGCGAGCATACACCATCTAAGTGCGTGTTTGGCGGCTAGGGGGCGCTCAGACAGCGCGCAGTTGTCTCGACTAACCCCGCTAAAAAGTCGCTGTAAGGGCGATGGGTTAGTGGCTGCGAGGCCCCCAGAGTATCTATCTGGAAAACTGGCCTAGCCAAGCGCTTGGCAAAACTGACCATGCGTTTATCCGGCTCGCTCTGCTCGACCATAATGCAGCGATAATTGTTCTGCTCTAGGAGAGTCAATTGGTGGCGCAAACCGCCTTCAACTCCATCGGCAGTGGCCAGTGCACTTGCGCGGTTGAGCATAAAGAAATCGCTAAAGTAGTCGAGAGAGCGGTGCGGCATGAGCCATGCTCGATTTTGCAACCGCCCCAAGCGACGGTACCAATCGCCCAATTCATCGCGGCTGAGTAGCGATTGTGGCGAAAACCCCATGCGGCTCTGCAATTCGGCCGCCAACTGCTCGGCGTAAGCGGGCTGCAGCCAGAGGTGCGGATCTACAGAGACATCGTGTTGATCATGATCATGGCCATGAACGTGTGCATTCCCTACAACAGGCTTGGTATTCACCAGCTCTTCTAGCTGCACAAGTTCGGCAAAAGTTACCACGCGCTGCTGTGGTTGTGCTTCTAAATAGCTGGCCAGCGGGCCCTCTAGAATCGGTCCTACCCAGACGATAAGGTCAGCAGATTCCATACTGCGCAACATAGAGGGGCGCAGCGGTTGGTGGTGCGGCGACTGCTGCGGCGCGTAGAGCCATTCAACTCGTACCCGGTTGCCAAGCGCCTGTGCCGCGATCAGCGCCAGCGGCTTCACAGTAGTGATCACTAGCGGTTTTTTTGCTGCCACATCAGTCGCCAGCGCTGTGGGTGCGATAGAGATTAACAGCATAAAAAAGCAACCCAACACCCCAGCAATGGTGTGCGATAGCGGGTGGGAAAAAGGGAGTAATCTCATAGCGGGTAGATGCAGGCTGTTTTGCAACAGTATATCATTACGGTTTTGTTTCCAGGTAGCCCGCGAGGCGCACAATGCTCACTAATGCTAAAGCTGTTCACCGCCCCCATGACCATTTGCGTTGCGTGAGTAGCGCCATGTCTCGTGCACGAGCGCTGTGCGCGGCTCGTCAGGCGCGGTTAACCCCTCTGCGCGAAGCGGTTTTGCGCCTCTTGTGGCAGAGCCATCGCCCGCTTGGCGCCTATCAGATCCAAGAGCAGCTCTCGCAAATTAATGGCAAAGCGGTAGCCGCACCCACTATTTATCGAGCGCTGGAGTTCTTTTTGGAGCTCGGGTTAATCCACCGCATCACCTCATTAAACGCCTATATCGGCTGCCCCTTCCCGGACAGCGACCATTCAGACATGTTTTTAATTTGCAGTGATTGCGGCAACACCGCCGAGGTCAGCCACAGCCATGTAAACCAGCTATTGGCACAGACCGCTAAGCGCGCTGAATTCACTCTTGCCTCACAATCACTCGAGCTCTACGGCCAGTGCGCGCAGTGTCGAGATTTAGCGACCGGCAGTGTGGAGCGCATGCGATGAGTACTGTGCTTCCTCTCGTCGAGCTGCACAGCGCTGGCAAATCCTTTGGCGGCCGCGCGGTACTCGAAAATATCTCTCTTAACCTTGAGCGCGGCGCTATTACCACGCTAATCGGCCCCAACGGGGCGGGCAAATCAACGTTAGTGAGAATGATCCTCGGCTTGTTAAAAGCCGACCAAGGGAGCTGCATTAATCGGGCTAGCACCATTGGCTATATGCCGCAGCGGCTTCACGTAGATCAGACCCTGCCGCTCTCGCTATTGCGATTTATGACCCTGGCACACCGCAACCGCCAGCACTGCCTCGACACGCTGGCTCGCGTTGGATTGCAAGGGCTGGTAGAGCAACCCTTGCATCAACTCTCTGGCGGACAACTACAGCGCGCCATGCTGGCCCGCGCTATTGTCCACCAGCCCGAACTACTGGTCCTCGACGAACCCGTCCAAGGCCTCGACATCAGCGGCCAAGCTGCGCTCTATCGCCTTATCGATGAATTGGTTGCCGAGCTCAGCTGCGGGGTATTAATGGTCTCGCACGATCTCCACGTGGTGATGTCTGCCAGCCATCAAGTGATCTGCTTGAACGGCCATATCTGCTGCCAGGGAATGCCTGAACAGATCCGCAACGATCCCTCTTACTTGGGAATATTCGGTGCTGCGACCGCCATCTACACCCACCACCACGACCATGTACACGGCAGTGAAGAGGGTGGCGCACACCAGCACAGCTCGGATTGCAACCATGAATAGAAGCTACAAAACGAAAGTAAACGCTTACTTTACCGTATGCCTCCGCGAGGTTTTTAATGTTTGAACTACTGGCCACTGCCATCGCCGGCGGACTCGCTGTCGCCTTAGTCGCAGGTCCATTGGGCTGTTTTGTGGTGTGGCGGAGAATGGCCTACTTTGGCGACACTCTGGCCCACTCCGCCCTACTGGGTGTCGCACTGAGCGTCTTTTTCTCTCTCAACTTAAGCTTGGCAACTGCTGCGGTTCCGCTCACCATCGCCCTGCTTTTAGTCTGGCTAGAGCAGCGCGGAGGGCTGCCGCTAGATACGTTATTGGGCATTTTATCCCACTCGGCGCTGGCCGCTGGGTTAGTGCTAGTAGCGATGCTAGACGGTGTACGCATAGACCTAATGGCGCTGTTATTTGGTGATTTACTGGCGATCACAGGGCGCGAGCTGATGATCATTGTCGCTGTTGCAACAACCATTCTGGCCTTGTTGGTGTGGCTGTGGCGGCCCTTAATTAACATTACACTGAATGCCGAACTGGCCGCGGTGGAGGGCACTCAAGTCACGGCTGTGCGCACAGCCCTTATGGTCGCCACTGCTTTGCTAATCGCCATCGCTATGAAGATTGTCGGGGTTATGTTGATTACCGCACTGTTGGTAATACCTGCCGCGGCAGCGCGACGCATGAGCCGCACCCCCGAGCAGATGGCGATCTGCGCCAGCGCTATCGCTTCCGTTAGTGTTCTCGGCGGCACCGCACTGGCCTGGCAGGCCGACACACCAGTCGGGCCGTCCGTGGTTGTGGTAGCGAGCGGCCTATTTGTATTCGCCTCTGCTCTGCGCCGCGAATAGCGGCGGCGCCATTTACTCTGGCCAGGCGTCGAAGGTGGCGTCGATTGAACGCCAAGTTTTGCGCAGCACCATCTCGTTGTGCGGCGCCTTAAATAACCCGTGGTAGTCACCGCGGGGATTGATCAGCACCAGCTGGGTACTGTGGTCAATAGTGTAGTCGTCGCCCTCAAGCGGTACCTGTCCGTAGGCGATATTCATCTCTGCAGACCAGCGTTTGATGCGCGGCTGTGAACCGGTCACACCAATAAAATCGGCGTTAAAATAGGGCACGTATTCACTCAGCAGCTCGACACTGTCTCGCTCTGGATCCAGCGTGACCATAATCACTTGCATGCGCTCGCGCTCGCGATCGCGCAACTTGTCGTACATCTGAGCGAGCACACTCATTGTTGCAGGGCAGATATCTGGACAGTTGGTAAAACCAAAAAAGGCAATTGTCCAAACCCCTTGCAGGTTTTCTTTAGTGAAAGGCTGGCCGTTGTGGTCTGTGAACTGCAGCTCGCTGAATCTGCGCGGCGTCTCAAACATAACGGCGCCGTTGGCGCGCAACTCACTGTCATGCATCACAATAGGTTGATTAATACGCCAGACAAAACCCACCACCATGAGGACAATGGCAATCAGTACAATGACCACCGTGCGACGAATACCTCGGCTTTGCGCTTCACTCATATCAACCTCCAACGATAATAACGGTGGGTTTTTCAATCAGGTAGTGATCGGCCAGCATCACGACAAATAGGGCCATTAAATAGGTTATAGAGTATTTAAATGTCTGCATGCCAGTGTTTTCACCGCGCCCCAGCAACATTTTTAATGCCCAGAACAAGAACCCTCCACCCAAGCCAAGTGCGCCGAGCAGATAGAGCCAGCCAAACATACCGGTGAGATAGGGCATGATGGTGACAATAATCAGCATCAGGGTGTAGAGAACAATATTGATATTGGTGTAGTGCTCGCCGTGGGTTACCGGCAGCATGGGAATATCGGCCTGGGCATACTCCTCTTTGCGGTGTACAGCCAGTGCCCAAAAGTGCGGCGGCGTCCAGACGAAAATAATGAGTGCCAGCAGCAGGGCGTCGTGATGGATTTCACCAGTCACTGCTGTCCAACCGAGCAGGGGCGGCGCGGCACCCGCTAGACCTCCAATGACAATATTTTGCGGCGTGGCGCGCTTCAGATACATGGTGTAAACCAAAGCGTAACCGAGCAACGAGGCCAGAGTGAGCCAAGCGGTTAGAGCATTAATGAATATCAGAAGAATCGCCATGCCCACACCACCCATCAGCGATGCGAATATAAACGCTTGCTTTGGACTGACGCGTCCAGTTGCAACTGGACGGTTAAGGGTGCGGGCCATTTTGTTATCAATGCGACGATCCACTACATGGTTGACCGCAGCGGCGGCTCCGGCACACAGGGCTATACCCAAGTTACCCCAGAACAGTGTCGACAGCGGCACTAAACCACGGGTGGACAACAACATACCGATCACTGATGTAAGCAACATCAGCAACACCACATTGGGCTTACACAGTTCGTAAAAGTCTTGCCACTTGAGTGGCTCTTGAGCCGGGGTACTGGCACTCATGGGAATCTCCTAACGGCTCGGCGAATATTTGAGTAAATGCTTTAGATCTTCAAGCAGATCGCTACCGGTGTGCTGTTCATCATAGTAGAGCACCGCGTCGCCGACCGGATTAATCAAGTAGTAACGGTTGGCACCGGTAATGTTTGCCGTAGTCGGTGCCAATAACGCCTCTAGGGCAGCGCTGTCTAGCGCAGCGATAACCAGGTCTGGGTTGGCCACCTCAATGTCCGCCAAAACAGCCGAGTCGAGACCATTTTGCAATAATATTCTATCGACACGACGCGAATCGCGCCCCAAGCGCACCTCGACTGCGCGCGTAGCTGCCAACATCTCTTGGCAACCAGCATCACACTGGCCATCGGCGACTAGGACGACACGGTAGTGACCATCTATATCGTCACTGGTGTTCTCTCCGATGGGAAGCAGCGGAACCCAGTTGACGGTCGGCGAAATCAGACTACCCATATTGGTTGTGCCGAGCAGAGCCATCAGCTCGGCGCGCTCCGCTTCGTTCTTAGGCAACATTACCGTACCCAAAACCGTGGCGCCCACCACCATCACCAACATAATAATAATTTGTATTTTCATGCCGGAGCCCGGCGCTTTATTGCTCTGCGTCATTGTCACTATCCTGTTGTAAGACCTGCCGCTGCGCTTTTAACCAGGCGGCGAAATTGCTATTGGCTACGAGTGTCAGGCCAACTAAAACGATGGCCATAATAAACCACTGCACGGCATAACCGGTATGTTTCTGTGGATAGATGGCCACAACCGGCCATCCTGTTTCCAGTGCTGCCGGGGAGTCTCGCTCGAGACGCAGTTGGTAGCTAAATAGCGGTGTTTCTATCCAACTAGCAACGCGTTCAACGTCCAACCAGCCCACTCGCTGCCTCTCTGCTAGCGGCAGTTGCACACCATCATCTAACTGCAAGCCACCGCTGAGACGCCGATAGAGCGAACCGTGTATACGCAGCTTGCCAACCAGCGGCTCGAGTTCAGGCAGCTTGCGCCGATCCAGCGACGCCGCCACCCAGCCGCGGTTCACTAACAGCGCCGATTGGCTACCATCGGGCATGAACAGCTGTGCAATCTCATAGCCAGGGCGGCCGTTGCGCACTTTGTTATCAATCACAAAAAGTGGGCTAGCGACGAACTCGCCCTCTACAGAGATTCGCCTATGCTGCAGGCCATCGCTATCAACCAGGTTATTTAAATCTACTCGCGGTGCTGCTTGGTTGGCGGCGTGCAAGGCAACTATCGAGCGTTTTTCATCCGCCCGCTCCAGTTGCCAGCTACCCAGCCATAACAAAAAAGGAATAAAGATGAGGGAAAAGAGTAAACCGACCCGGTTGGGCTGCCAGCGCAATGCAGGTCTCGCTTGGGTGCTGTCACTCATGTGTGGTTAAATTCCCTGCCGGCTTTTCGGCTGACTATTGCGGAGTATTAGCGTGTTAAAAATTCTAATCATTATTTTGTTTATCGGTGTGGTCGCCAGTTTATTCACTGGGCTTAACTTCCTCGTCAAAGACCTCGGCAACCGGCGCAAACGACTACTCTACGCGCTAGGTATACGTGTAGCGCTGGTTTTCGCGCTGCTGGGCACCGTCGCTTATGGTTTTGCCACCGGCCAGCTAAAAAGCACGGCCCCTTGGGACAAAACACTGCACCCCAGTCATGTTGAGCGCTAACAGCAGCGACCGATAATTTTACACCAGCGGCTACACCTTGCAGCCAAAAAAAAGCCGAGCAACCAGTGCTCGGCTTTTTGATATTTTGCTTCTAACCGAGTACGTAGACAAATAAGAAGAGACCTACCCAAACTACGTCAACAAAGTGCCAGTACCACGCTGCTGCCTCGAAGCCAAATTGGTCATCTTTATTGAAATGGCCTTTAAGCCCGCGCAACAAAGCGATAAACAACATGACTGTGCCCATAGTTACGTGAGCGCCGTGGAAACCAGTAAGCATATAAAAAGTGGTTCCGTAAATACCGCTCTCTAGAGTCAAACCCAGCTCAGTGTAGGCGTGAATATACTCTTCTACCTGCAAGAACAAAAAGAATACACCCAACAAAACTGTCACTGCCAACCAGCGAATGAAGCCCTGACGATTGTCATTTTTCAGTGCTGTGTGAGCGTGGTGAACCGTAAAGCTGGAGGTAATCAGCACGATTGTGTTCCACAAAGGCAACCAAGTCAGCAGATTGGCAAAACCAGGCCAGCTCATGTTCTGGTCGGGGCCTTTAAATTGAGCTGCATCGCCATTGGCCGCTTGATCAGGGGTAATCATAACCGGCCACTCATCTTTAAAGCCGGGGTAGAGCAACTCATTATTAGCGACGGCAGGCCCCGTAGGAGTATCGTCGAAAATACCAATAGCGGCTTCTCCGCCCAACCAAGAGAGAGCGAATACACGTATGTAGAACAGTGCGCCAAAGAAAGCAGCAAAGAACATCACCTCGGAAAAGATAAACCAGAGCATTGAAATCACGTAGGAGTGTTTTAGCTGCGGGCTCACTAAGCCTTGCATATTCTCTTTTATAACAATGCTCCACCAGGTGTAGAGCACTGCTACCATCATCGCCAGACCGACAAAGAAAATTGCTGGGCCACCGAGACCACCGGCCCAACGGGCGGCGCCAATCGACAGTACGCCCATCGCCGTTGCGGTGAACAGTGGCAGCTTGCTCTGCTCGGGCACGTAATAAGTTGATTCTGCTGACATGTTTTTTTCTCCGTAGGGGATGGCTTGCTAGACTGCCATCACTGCAATTGCGCAACCGTGTCAGCGGCTGCTGGCGTAATGTCGAACAACGTATAAGACATTACTAAACTTTTTATGCTTCTCGGCAACTCGGGGTCGACGATAAATACCAAGGACATTTCAACCTCTTCACCCGCGGCAAGAGGCTGATTGTTAAAACAGAAACACTCTGTTTTATGAAAATAGTCTCCTGCCGAAAAGGGCACTAAGCCGGGGATAGCCTGACCAATCATATCTTGATCAGTGAGATTTTTAGCGTAAAACTTAACCTCGTAACGCTCTCCCGGGTGAACTACCACCTTGCTATCTATTGGTTCAAAACGCCACGGCATCTGCTCGTTGTTGGTGGCCGCAAAGGTCACCGACACTTCGCGCGAATAATCCACCGCAGCCGGGGCTGCCTCATAGCGCTCAGCTGGCCGGATGCCGATACCGGTAATCTCACAAAACAGATCGTACAGCGGCGGCATCACAAACAGAGCAAAACCAAACATGCCTACAGCCCAAAGAGACAGTTTAGTAACCACCTTTTTGTGTGACTTTGACGCAGACATGTTTGCCTCCTAACGCTATTTGGCTATCAATAGACCCTTATTTTATTTGGGGTGGTGTGGCAAAGGTGTGGTATGGCGCCGGCGTTGGCACTTCCCACTCGAGCCCTTCAGCCCCTTCCCAAACCTTGTTGTCGCTCACTGGCTTGCCGTTGCGGATAGTCGCAATCACGTTGTAAAGGAACAACAACTGCGCTGCACCGTACATGAAGGCACCAATACTTGAGACCATGTTCCAGTCTGCAAACTGCAGGCCGTAGTCGGCGTAGCGACGCGGCATACCGGCCAAGCCTAAGAAGTGCTGCGGCATAAAGGTGATGTTAAAGCCGACAAAGGCGATCCAGAACTGAACCTGGCCCATAGTCTCGTTGTACATCTTTCCGCACCATTTGGGCAGCCAGTAGTAGACAGCGGCCGTACCCGAGAACACCGCACCCGCCACCATTACGTAGTGGAAGTGAGCGACAACAAAGTAGCTGTCGTGGTACTGGATATCAGCTGCTGCTACTGAAAGCATCAAGCCGGTGAAGCCACCAAAGGTAAACAGAATGACGAAAGCTATCGAGAACAACATCGGCGTCTCAAACGTCAGCGCACCTTTATACATGGTGGTGACCCAGTTGAAGACTTTAACGCCAGTTGGAACAGCAATCAGCATAGTCGCGTACATAAAGTACAGCTCGCCAGCAATCGGCATACCCACAGTAAACATGTGGTGTGCCCATACAATGAACGACAAGAACGCGATCGCTGCTGTGGCGTAGACCATCGAGGCGTACCCGAACAGTGGCTTGCGGCTGAACGCGGGGATAATTGCCGAGACTACACCAAATGCAGGCAAGATAATGATGTAAACCTCAGGGTGACCAAAGAACCAGAAGATGTGCTGGAACAGAACGGGATCACCGCCGCCAGCCGCATCGAAGAACGAGGTACCAAAGTTAATATCCATCAACATCATGGTGACTGCGCCAGCCAGTACCGGCATAACGGCTACCAGCAAGAAGGCGGTGATCAACCACGTCCAGACAAACAACGGCATCTTCATGTAAGTCATGCCAGGTGCGCGCATATTCATGATGGTGGCGATAATGTTGATTGAGCCCATGATCGACGAGGCACCCATAATGTGCATCGAGAAAATGAAGTAGTTGACTGACTCGGGCGCGTATTTAGTAGAGAGCGGCGCATAGAAAGTCCAACCGAAATTGGGCGCTCCACCTTCCATAAACAGCGTTGAGGCAAGTGTCAGAAATGCAAACGGAAGAATCCAAAAACTGAGATTATTCATGCGCGGCAGAGCCATGTCTGGCGCACCAATCATCAGTGGAATCATCCAGTTAGCCAGGCCGACAAAGGCTGGCATAATTGCCCCGAACACCATAATAACCCCGTGCATGGTAGTCATCTGGTTGAAGAACTCGGGACGAATTAACTGCATACCGGGCTGGAACAGCTCGGCGCGAATAACCATAGCAAAAAAGCCGCCCAACAAGAACATGGCGAAGCTGAACCAGAGGTAGAGCGTACCGATGTCTTTGTGGTTGGTGGTAAATAACCAGCGACCTATGCCTTTAGCGGGACCGTGTGCCATTGCTTAATCTCCCTTATTGGCCGTTCTTATGGTTCAGCACGTCAATCGGCTGAGCCATGTCACCTAAATCGTTACCCCAAGCGTTGCGCTCGTAAGTAACCACTGCGGCGATGTCTACTTCTGACAGCTGTGCGGCAAATGCCTGCATGGCTGTCCCAGTCACACCATTAACGATGGTGTCGATATGCTTTTCGATGGGGCCCATTGTCACTGCAGTGCCTACCATTGAGGGGAACACACCAGGGATACCGAGACCATCGATTCCGTGACAGCCTGCACAGTTAGTGGTGTAAACCTTTTCACCGCGCTCCATCAACTCGTCCATGCTCCACTCTTTACCAATGGTGCTGGCGTACTCGGCTGCCGCAGCTTTCTGCTCGGCCAACCAAGCATTGAATTCTTCTTTAGGCTTAACTTCGACGACAATCGGCATGAAAGCGTGGTCTTTACCACACAACTCTGCACATTCGCCGACGTAGACGCCTACTTCGCTGGTTTTAGCCCACGCTTCGGTGAAGATACCGGGAAGTGCATCTTTCTTAACGCCGAGATCGGGCACCCACCATGAGTGGATAACGTCGTTACCGGTCAGCAGGAAGCGGACTTTAGTATCTGCGGGGATCACCAAGGGATTATCAACTTCGCGCAGGTAGTGCTCACCTTTCTCTTCGCGGCCATAAATCTCATCTTGCGAAGTGCGCAGGCTGCTCATGAAGCGAACATCTTCACCCAGATACTCGTACTGCCATTTCCACTGGTAGCCTGTGATTTTAATGTCCATCTCAGCGTCACTGGCATCGTAGACTTTTAGCAGGGCGTTGGTGGCCGGGAAGGCGATGACGATAAGGATCAGTGCAGGGACGATCGTCCAGGCTAGCTCAACACCGATATGCTCGTGGAAATTAGCCGCTTTGACTCCGCGAGATTTGCGATGAGCAAACATCACGTAAACCATAAAGCCGAATACCGCAGCACCAATGACTACGCAGACCCACATCATTAGCATGTGGATATCGTAAGCTGCTTGACTGACCTCAGTAATACCCTGAGTCATATTGAGTTGCCGCGTGGACACTTCGTCTGCTTGGCTGGCAGTAGATACGCCAGTCAGAGCGGTTAGTGTACCCGCGAAAAGCGCTTTCGCTCTCTTCAACATCGCCCGTGTACTCCATTGTTGTTAACGGTTTTAGCGCTTTTGGGCCTTAAAAAACCCTGATTTAAAAGGGATTTAAATGACTCTCCAGCGAGAAGCGGCGGGAGTATAGCAAAGCTTTTCGCCCACCACTACACAGAAAAACTAAGGTTTTTATATTACTTGGCAGTGGGGTCAATAAGCCGCACCGGAGAAGTTTCCGCAGCGATCTGTTCCGCAGTGGTGTTTACACGGGTTTCCAACTCGCGCGGCTCCGCTTGCAGACGGATTTCATCGACAAAGCCACAAGCGACACATTCGCGGTAACTCTTTTCACCGTCGCTGTAGGCTACAACCTTATCTAGCAAGGCACATTTGGGACAACTGACACCTGCAATAAAGCGCTTTTTAGTTGAAAAAGACATGGCTTGCTCCGCACAATGGGGGTGAATAATTTAGCCGCTGGCTATCGGCCCACGCCATTATAAAGAGGTTTTGATTGATGAGTACAAACATACGTTCGTTTGGCAGCCACACTCCGCAGCTCGGAGACCGTGTTTATGTTGACCCGGCAGCCACAGTTATTGGCCAAGTGAGCCTTGGCAGTGATGCTTCTGTCTGGCCTGGTGCGGTTATTCGCGGCGACATGCACACTATCACCATCGGCTCGCGCTCTAATGTGCAAGATAACGCCGTACTGCATATTACCCACGCCAGCGATTTCAACCCAGGCGGCTGGCCTTTGACTATCGGCGACGATGTCATTATTGGCCACCGCGCTATCTTGCACGGCTGTACGCTGGGCAACCGTATTTTGGTGGGCAACGGCGCAATTATTAATGATGGGGCTATTGTTGAGGACGAAGTGATCGTCGGCGCCGGCTGCATGGTACCGCCTGGCAAGCGGCTAGAAAGTGGTTTTGTCTACGTGGGCAATCCGTGCCGTCAAGCGCGCCCAGTCAGTGACAACGAGCGCGGCTTTTTTAAATATTCGCCAGCCAATTACGTCAAACTTAAAGACCAGTATTTGGCCGAGGCTGCACAGCCTTAGCTGAGAAAGTGGCGCAGATTAGCTATAACTTCGGTTGTTTTGGGGCGGATTCCACGCCAGATGTAGAAACTCTCTGCCGCCTGTTCCACCAGCATACCCAAACCGTCTGCGCAGACTTCAGCGCGCGGCTGCGCCCACTGCAAAAAAGCCGTGGGCTCGGCGCCATAGGTGAGATCATAGGCACGCCCACCAGGTAGCAGGAGGTCGTCCGGTAGCTTCGGCATTTCACCGGCTAAACCTGCGCCACTGCCGTTGATGACAAGATCAAAACGCTGGCCGTCGAGCATCGTGTAATCACAACCGATCAAATAACCCTGTTCGGCAAACAGTTTGGCAAGATCTAGCGCCTTGCTGACTGTGCGGTTGGCGATTACCAGATGCTGCGGCAGCTCCGCTAATAATGGCTCTAGGATGCCGCGCACAGCTCCACCTGCCCCCAATACTAAGATTTTTTTAGCGGCAATCTGCCAACCTAAATTGTCGCGCAGATCGCGCAACAAACCGACGCCATCAGTGGTGTCACCGAGAATGTCACCGTTGTCTTGCAAGCTTAAGGTGTTCACTGCTCCGGCCCGTGTGGCGCGCTCGGTCAGGCGATCGGCAAACTGATAAGCATCGCCTTTAAACGGCATAGTGACATTGAGGCCACAGCCCGCATTGGCAAAAAACTGCGCGGCGGCTTGTACAAAACCATCGACCGGCGGCGCCTGGCGATCGTAACTAATTGGCTGCCCTGTGGCAGCCGCAAAAGCGGCGTGAATTTCTGGCGAACGGCTCTGCGCTATGGGGTTGCCAAATACCGCGTAACGGCATGGGTCTACTGCACTGCTCATGACAACCAATCTCGGTCGGTGAGGTAGTAGTCGAGCAACTCGGCCTCTGCGCTACCTGGCTCCGGCTGCCAGTCGTACTTCCAGCTTACCATCGGCGGCAGCGACATCAATATCGACTCGGTGCGCCCACCACTTTGCAGCCCAAACAGAGTGCCTCTATCAAATACCAAGTTGAATTCAACATAACGGCCGCGGCGATAGAGTTGAAAATCGCGCTCTCGCTCACCCCAAGCTTGATCTTTGCGACGCTCGACAATCGGCAAATACGCAGCAATATAGCTGTCGCCGACACTGCGCGTTAAAGCAAAACTCTGCTCAAAACCCAACTCATTAAAGTCGTCGTAAAAAAGGCCGCCGATGCCGCGCGGCTCGCCGCGGTGTTTGAGGTGGAAATATTCATCACACTGCTGCTTGAAACGCGGGTAAATCTCAGCGCCGAACGGCTCACAAGCTGCTTTAGCCGTCTCATGCCAACTGCGGCAGTCCTCTTGGTTGCCGTAATAGGGGGTCAGATCGTAACCGCCACCAAACCACCAGACTGGCTCTTCACCGGGTTTTTCGGCAATGAAGAACCTGACGTTGGCGTGCGAAGTAGGCACCATCGGGTTGCGCGGATGTATCACTAACGAAACACCCATCGCTTCAAAGCTGCGCCCTGCTAACTCTGGTCGTTGCGCAGTGGCTGAGGGGGGCAGGGCGCTGCCAAAGACATGCGAAAAATTCACACCGCCTTTTTCAATAATATTACCATCGGCGAGCACCCGGCTGCGGCCACCACCGCCCTCTTCGCGCTGCCAACTGTCTTCAACAAATGGCTTGCCATCTTGTGCCTCTAACGCAGTGCAAATGGCGTCTTGCAAACCCAACAAATACTCTTTAACTGCTGCTTTATCCATTTTTTCTCTCTTTAAACGCTTACCCAGCGCGCACTATTGCACCACTGGAGAAATCTCTAATTTCACTGGGACGCGCTGCGCGCCCTACCTGGCCCGGCGCAATAACATCGAGCTCACCTGCAAAATAACAGAGCAGTTTGCAGCGATTGCGTGCCGGCGGCAGCGAAGCCGGGTTTGCCGAAGTTGAGACTATCGGCCGACCCGCTCGCGCGCACAACAGGGCCGCTACTGGATGCTGTGTCACGCGCACCGCCAGTGTTGCGCGACCGCCAGTAACCCAGTCTGAGTAATAACCGTTATTGGGTACCAGCCATGTGGTGGGGCGGCTGGCTTTTGCAGCCTCTGCTATGAGCTGGGCGATCTCTATGCCCTCTAAGGCGGGCGCCAACGCATGCCATGAGTGGCTAATCACTATCATCCCTTTTTCTGGGATACGCCGCTTCAAAGCAATCACTCTCTGCACAGCCTGCTCATTGAGCGGATCACAACCCAAGCCCCAAACTGCCTCTGTCGGATAGCCAACTACGCCGCCAGCAACCACTGCGCGCGCCGCTTGTGCCAAGTAAGGGTTGCCTAGATAGGCGCGGGACCAATGACTGTCACAATCAACTCGGGCAGTTGCGATCAAATCACTGCACTCCAATTTATAATTAAACAACGTGCAGGCTAACGCGGGCAGGATGGTGTGGCAACTGAACAGAGGGTGGTTTGACCTATTTATTAATTTTTTTTGATCCAATCGAATATTTTTAACCGCTAACAGCGCTGCCAACCCCCCACCTGTCGGCTAACCCCCCCTGTCAGCTCTAATTCTGCGAGCAAGCGCGCCACCTCGGCCACAGGCCAACCACACCGCTCTGCAATAATATCTAAGCTGACCAGATCGTATCCGAGTGTGGCTAATAATTTCTCTTGAGCAGGTGTATGAGACTGCTCAACGCTTGGCTCAACCCGAAAATTAGCACCCAGTAACGACACAATCTCTGCCGCGCTCTCAACTAACCTAGCGCCATCGCGCAACAACTGGTGGCAGCCGCGGGTGAGTGGGTTATTGACAGATCCTGGCAGCGCTAATACTTCTCGGTTTTGCTCCAAGGCAGTGCGCGCAGTAATCAGCGTGCCGCTTTTTAACGCCGCCTCCACGACCCAAACTGCCAAGCTGAGGCCGCTGATAATTCGGTTGCGGCGCGGGAAGTTTGCCGCCAACGGTTTTTCTCCAGGAGCAAACTCTGTCACTAGCGCGCCACCCGCAGCGACAATTTGCTCGGCCAAGTTGCGGTGGCGCGGCGGATAGAGCTGGTCAATACCCGTCGCCATCACAGCCAGTGTGGGTTGCTGCGCTGCTAGCGCACCGCGATGAGCGGCACCATCGACACCTACCGCCAAGCCGCTAGTTATGGTTACCCCAGCAGCGGCCATTGATCTGCTCCACTGCTCTACTAACTGCAGAGTGGGTGGCTGACTTTTGCGGCTGCCCACTACCGCCAGTTGGGGTTGTCTCAGCAACCAGCGCGCACCGCGCACATAGAGCAGTGGGGGTGGATCTGTAATTTCTGCCAACAGCGGTGGATAATCATCGCAGAACAGCGTCACCAAACTTATATCCTGCTCCCAAGCGAGCTCCGCAATGTGTGCAGCCTGATCGAGCAAGGTGCGCCACTGTGAACTATTTAGCGCCCTGCTTTGCGGTTGTAAGCTAAGTGCGGCGAGATAATCTGGAAGTGCCCCCGAGGGCGGGCCCAGCAGGGCTATTTTATCGATGAGCTGATGCGTGACGCCGAGCTGGCGACGCGCTAAGAGAGACAGCGCTATAGCGCACAAATAACGCTGTACTAGCACGCCCTCAAAACCACCCTTGAACCTTTTATTCTCAACCATCCTCTCACTCCACCGTTAACAGCGACATCTTTATATTTATATAGTCTGTAAATCGCTACATCGCTGTGTGGAGCAAGGCGCTTTGGGTGTATAATTTTTGACCGAGCTGCCTTGCGCAACTCTTTTTTATTACAAACTTAAGATGCTGAGTGAGTTATGGCCCTACTTCCTATTTTAGAATTCCCCGATCCGCGCTTGCGCACCGTGGCTGAACCGGTGCCGGAAGTCACCGAACAGACTCGGCAACTGGTCGACGACATGTTCGAGACCATGCGCGCCGCTAGCGGTATTGGCTTAGCCGCAACACAAGTAGATGTGCATCAGCGTGTTGTTGTGATGGATTTGGGTGACGAAACCCCGCAGCCAAGGGTATTTATCAACCCCGAAATAGAGGTCATTGCAGATCAGACCCAACCCTACGATGAGGGATGCTTGTCGGTACCGGGCATTTTTGCCCCTGTTGAACGCCCCAACAAAGTGATTATTCGCGCACTAGATCGCGAGGGCAGCCCTTTTGAAGAGCAAGCCGAAGGGTTGCTGGCGGTCTGTATTCAACACGAAATAGACCATTTAGATGGCAAACTTTTCGTCGACTACCTCTCTCCATTAAAACGCCAGAGAATCCGTAAAAAACTCGAAAAACAGCAGCGTTTTTAACCGTGCGTATTGTTTTTGCCGGCACCCCCGAATTTGCCGCTCATCATTTGCAAGCGCTTCTCGATGACGGACGCCACAGCGTGGTTGCAGTTTATACCCAGCCCGATCGCCCGGCGGGGCGCGGTAAAAAGCCGGCGCCAAGCGCCGTTAAACAACTGGCATTGGCGCACGACTTAGCGCTCTATCAACCTGAATCCCTCAAGGCTGAACCGGAGCAACTGGCACTGGCTGAGCTGAACGCGGATTTAATGGTAGTGGTGGCCTATGGCCTGCTGTTACCGCAGGCGGTCCTCGATATCCCCCGCTTTGGCTGTATCAATGTGCATGCTTCACTGCTGCCCGCCTGGCGCGGGGCGGCGCCCATACAGCGCGCAATAGAAGCCGGCGACAGTGAAACCGGTGTCACCGTCATGCAGATGGAAGCGGGGCTAGACACGGGCCCTGCTCTACTCAAAGTAGCTACCGCCATTGATCCCCACGAGAGCGCAGGCGAATTATTTGCGCGACTGCAAATGCTCGGTGGCAATGCACTGCTGGAGGCCATTGAGCAGATAGATGCCGGCACTATAAAACCCGAGAAACAGGATGATTCGCGCGCCAGTTATGCGAAAAAATTGACCAAAGCAGAGGCACAGATCGATTGGCAGCGGCCCGCTCAGGAGATCTTGCGAAAGATCCACGCCTTCAACCCCAATCCAGGCGCTTATACCACCCGTGCCGGCGATAGGATTAAACTCTGGGGTGCTGCGCTAACAGCGCGGCCCAACCCAGCTGATACGCAACCCGGCACTATTGTGGCAGCACCCAGCGGTGAACTCTGGGTTGCCTGTGGCGATCAATCGCTGGCGATTACCCGCGCTCAGCTAGCGGGCAAAAAAAGCCAGTCTGCCGAAGAACTACTGCGTGGCCATGCAGCACTGTTGGCGCCGGGAACAGTGCTTGGCACTGCTGGAGAGCGGCAGTGAACAGCCGCAGCCAAGCTGCGAAAGCCATCGCCGGCGTACTCGCCGGCCGTTCGCTCTCGGCCACCCTGCCACCGGTACTGGCTAAATTGGGAGACCGCGATCGCGGATTTTGCCAAGCGCTCTGCTATGGCACCTTGCGCTACTATCCGGCAATTGGCCTCATCATCGAACAGCTTATCGCTCGCCCGATAAAAGCCAAAGAGCTAGAAGTACAAGCGCTGATTGCTGCCGCCATTTACCAGCTGTGGCAGCTGGACACTGCCCCACACGCTGCAATTAATGAGAGCGTAGAAGCTTGTCGCTCACTGAAAAAGCCCTGGGCGGTCAAGTTAGTCAACGCTGTTCTGCGCAACTTCACCCGCCGCCGCGAAGAGATTTTAGCGAGTGTTGCTGACCAGCCTGAATTTGAGACTGCACATCCGGCCTGGCTGGCGGGCAAAATCCGTAAAAGTTGGCCAGACCAGTGGCCAGAGATTATCGCCGCCAACAATCTACAAGCGCCGCTGACACTGCGTATTAATCGGCGTGTGCAGAGCCGTGACAACTACTTAAAAGTATTGGCAGACGCCGGCGTAGACGGCGTCGCTTGCAGCCACAGCGATGACGGCATTACCTTAGCACACGCCTGTGACATTACCGAGTTGCCCGGCTTTAAGCGCGGATGGCTGAGTGTACAAGACGAAGCCGCGCAACTCTCGGCTCAGTTGCTGGAACTGGCTCCGGGCCAACGAGTGCTCGACAGCTGCAGCGCACCAGGCGGGAAAACCTGTCATATTCTCGAGCGCGAACCCGCTCTGGCCGCCTTACACGCACTGGACAGCGACGCCAGCCGTTTAGAGCGCGTAGAGCAAAATCTTACTAGGCTGGGCCTTGAAGCCACTACCGCAGTGGCCGATGCCAGTGCCACTGGCAGCTGGTGGGACGGCCAACAATTTGACCGCATCCTGCTCGATGCCCCGTGCTCCGCGAGCGGCGTTATTCGCCGCCATCCCGATATCAAACTGCTGCGCAGACCGGCCGACATTGATAAGCTGGCACTCTTGCAACAAAAGATGCTGCTGGTACTGTGGCCCACTCTCGCCGAGGGTGGTTTGCTGTTATATGCTACCTGCTCGGTATTGCGCGATGAGAACGATCGCCAACTCGCCGCGTTTTTGGCAGCACAAACTAATGCCAGCTGTGAACCCATAGAAGCCACATGGGGTATTGCCACTGAGTTTGGGCGTCAACTATTGCCACAAGCCAACGGGCACGATGGTTTTTACTATGCCAAGCTGCGCAAGTTGCCCAGCTAAAGAGAGTCATATATGAGAATAGTCATTGTCGGCGCAGGCCAAGTGGGGGGCACTCTGGCGGAGAACTTGGTCCGTGAAAAAAACGATATCACTGTTGTTGATATCGACTCTGGCCGCTTAGCCGAGCTTCAAGATCGCCTCGATATTCGCACAGTCGTCGGCGTCGGCAGTTACCCGGACGTACTCTTTAATGCTGGCATCGAAGATGCCGATCTACTGGTTGCTGTCACCAGCAGTGACGAAGTAAATATTACCGCTTGCCAGGTAGCTTATTCGCTGTGTAAAACACCCGAGCGCATTGCCCGTATTCGCGCTGGCAATTACAGCGACCCGCGCTTTGCAAGCCGCCTCTTCAACGATACCAATATGCCCGTCGGCGTGATGATTGCGCCAGAGCAAGTGGTCACTGATTACATTATTAAATTGGTCGAACAACCAGGCGCTCTGCAGGTACTAGATTTTGCCGAGGGGGCCATCCGTTTGGTCGGCTTGCGCGCGGTAAAAAATAGCCCACTGGTAGGTCAAGAGCTGCGCACGCTGCGCGAACATATGCCCAATATCGATGCGCGCGTTGCGGCTATTTTTCGCGATGGGAAACCGATGTTTCCCAAAGGAGAGACGGTAATCGTCGACGGCGATGAGGTATTTCTAATTGCTGCGCGCAAAAATATTCGCTCAGTGATGGGCGAACTGCGCAAACTGGAAAACCCCTATCAGCGTCTAATTATCGCCGGGGGCGGCAATATCGGCTACCGCCTGGCAAAAACCTTAGAAAACGATTATCAGATTAAACTGATTGAGTTCGACCACGAACGCACCGAGTTCCTCGCCGAGCACCTCAACAAAAGTGTTGTGCTGCGCGGCTCAGCAACAGACCAAGAGCTGCTGCTGGATGAGAATATCGATAAGACCGATCTTTTCCTAGCTCTCACCAATGACGACGAGGTCAATATCATGGCCTCCTTGCTGGCAAAAAAATTGGGTGCGCGCAAAGTAATGACACTTATCTCAAACCCGGTCTATGCCGACCTTATGGAGAGCGGGGCTATCGATGTAGCCATCTCGCCACAACAGGCGACGACCAGCTCGCTGCTCACCCATGTGCGCAAAGGTGGCGCTGTCAGCGCGCACTCACTGCGTCGCGGGGCGGCGGAGGCCATAGAAATAGTAGTGACTGGTGATGCTCGCACATCACAAGTGATCGGCCGCGCAATTGAAGATATCAAGTCGCCCAGTGGTGTTACTCTGGCAGCACTGGTCCGCAACGGTGAAGTAATCATTGCCCACCACGACACTGTGATAGAAGTGGGCGACCATGTGATTGTATTTTTGGTGGATAAAAATAATACTCGCGCAGTCGAAAAACTGTTTGAACCGGCCGCTGGGTTCTTCTAAGGAGCCGCTGTGCACTACACTGTGATTGGTCGCGTACTCGGCCTACTGCTTTCACTGTTCAGCTTTACCATGCTGACGCCGATTATTGTCGCTTTAATCTACGGCGAAGAGACTATCCCGATGTTCTTTCTCGCCTTCGCTATCACCGGCGGAATCGGCGCTCTGAGCTGGTGGTTATCGCACAATGATCACGCCGACCTGCGCACTCGCGACGGTTTCATTATTACCGTGCTTTTCTGGCTGGTTTTGAGTGTCTTCGGCGCACTGCCGCTGATGCTCGCAGAAGCGCCGCACTTGCGTTTTACCGACGCCGTGTTTGAGTCTATCTCTGGCCTCACCACCACTGGGGCGACTGTTATGGGCGACTTAGACAGTCTACCGCGCTCAATACTTTACTACCGCCAACAACTGCAGTGGCTCGGCGGTATCGGTATTGTTGTTATTGCCGTAGCCATTCTGCCCATGCTCGGAGTCGGCGGCATGCAGCTTTACCGCGCAGAGACGCCAGGGCCGATGAAGGATTCCAAACTCAAGCCGCGCATTACCGAAACAGCCAATTTGCTGTTTCGCGTTTACTTAGTGCTCACGGTCTGCTGCGCTATCGCCTACTACGCAGCGGGCATGGCGCCGTTCGATGCCATCTGCCACAGCTTCTCTACCGTCGCCATTGGCGGTTTTTCAACCCACGATGCCAGTATCGGCTTTTACGACAGTCCCGTTATTATGTTGGTAGCGATGGTGTTTATGGTGCTGGCGGGGCTCAATTTTGCGCTGCACTATTTAGCTTGGGGGAGAAAGAGCATTCTCAGCTATTGGCAAGACCCTGAGGCTCGTCTCTACCTAATTTTATTGTTTGGCGGCGGCTCACTGACTGTCGCCTACCTCTATTTCAGCCAAGTCTATGCGCTTGGCGATAGTCTACTGCACGGCTCATTTCAGTACATTTCAATTATGACCACGACCGGCTTTGCCACTGCAGACTTTGGTAGCTGGCCGACATTCCTGCCGTTCTTTCTGCTCTTCGCTTCATTTTTTGGCGCTTGCGCAGGCTCCACAGGTGGCGGTATTAAAATTAGCCGCATGTTAATTTTAGGCAAACAGTGCATGCGCGAGGTGTATCGATTGGTCCACCCCAATGCGGTATTGCCGATTAAAATTAATGGGCGCATCTTCCCCGAGCGCGTGGCCGACGGTATCTGGGCGTTTTTCGGTGCTTACTTGGCGATCTACTACTTTATTGTTTTGCTACTGCTCGCCTCCGGACTCGACTACGTCACCGCGTGGTCGGCAACCGCCGCCGCACTCAACAATTTAGGGCCCGGGCTTGGCGATGTAGCACTCAATTATGGCGGCATTAACGATTTCGCCAAATGGGTGCTGTGCGCAGGCATGCTGCTTGGCCGGCTGGAGATCTTCACACTGCTAGTGCTGTTTTCGCCGACTTTTTGGCGCAGTTAACTGGTCTAGCTAACTTTCACGCTTTTACCCGCTTCTCAGTAGCGCTAATCGTTAGGCCTGCAATGTCTTTTCAGTGGCGCGCTCTATACCCTCCAAGCCTGACGAAGGGTTTACCTCCAGCAGCGGCCCACTCTTAATTAGCCGCTGCAAAGAAAACAGCTTATCTCGCGATTGGTGAGTGTCAGCTCTATCTCCCAGACCTGGTCGCCAAGCCGCATAGGTGAGCGAATGACATAGCGTTGTTCACTGGAAACACTGGAACTGCGCACGACATAGCTAAATATGCGGCTGTTTACTGCAATTTGCGCGCGCGGTAGTAGGCCTCTTCGCTGATCTCGTGGTACTGCATAGACTGCTCTTTAAAGGCGTTGATAGAATCGGCTACTTTGCGCACAAAGGGGTCGGTGGCCGCCATCTCTTCGACAACCTGCGTTGAAATGCGCGACAGTTCTCGCAGTACCTCATCGGGGAGTTGACGCAATTCAACCCCGTGGGTTTCAACCAACTCGGTTAGCGCTGCATTGTTGCGCGCTGTGTACTCGTCGAGCATATCCTGGTTTACCGCTCGGCTAGCCACCTCAATGATCGCCTGTAAGTCGTCGGGCAGGGCATCGTACGCCGCCTTGTTAACAATAAATTCCAAGGTCGGGCCGGGCTCGTGCCAGCCGGGATAGTAGTAGTACTGCGCCACTTGATGGAGACCGAAAGCGAGATCGTTATAGGGACCAACCCACTCTGTGGCATCGATTACACCAGTCTGCATAGAGGTATAAATATCGCCCCCTGCCATGCTCACAGCCGTACCGCCGGCGCGCGTAAATACCTCGCCACCCAGGCCTGGTATACGCATTTTTAATCCCTTGAGATCTTCCATGGTATTGATCTCGCGGTTGAACCAACCGGCCATCTGTACACCGGTGTTGCCACCGGCGAAAGGCACTAGGTTGTACTGTGCGTAGAGTTCGCGCCACAACTCCATACCACCTCCGTAGTGCAGCCAGGCGTTCATCTCTTGGGCGTTAAGCCCAAACGGAAGAGTAGTAAAAAACGGTGCGGCGAGGTTTTTGCCTTTCCAGTAGTAGGCGCCGTCGTGGCCCATCTCGGCCACCCCTTGTGAGACGGCGTCAAACCCCTCCAGTGCTGGCACCAACTGCCCGGCACCAAATACCTTAATGGTTAGACGGCCACTGCTGAGGCGCTCGACTAATTTGGCAAAATTTTCTGGCGCAGTACCTAAGCCTGGGAAGTTTTTCGGCCAACTGGTGACCAGCTTCCACTGGTAAGTTTTTGCTGGTGCTTGCTGGTCTGCAGCGCTACCCACATTGTTAGTGGTTTCCCCACCGCAGCTCACTAATAGTGTGGCAAACAGTAGAGCAATAAGCATCTTGTTCATATCTTTCACCCTGGAGCCGCGCTGCGGCCTAGTTGTTTATATAGCTGTTAAATTTGCCGAGGCCAAAATCAGTATTTTGGTACCCACCGCTTCAAAAGCAACCTGAACACGCGCGCGCGCGCCTTGACCTTCAAAATTGAGGATAGTGCCCTCGCCGTAAACGCTGTGCAGAACCTGTTGGCCCAACGCAAAACCCTCGCTGCCACCGTCGCTCATTGAAGGCTGTGCAGCGTAACTGGTGGGCCGTGCGACACTGTTGTTGAGGCGCACCTCCTGAATTAACTCGCTGGGAATATCGCGCACAAAACGCGAGACACTGTTAAAGCTTTCGGTGCCAAACATAGTGCGGCTCTCGGCAAAGCTCAGCTGTAGCGATTCGCGCGCGCGAGTTATACCCACATAGGCAAGTCGACGCTCCTCTTCGAGCCGGCCTGGCTCTTCTATCGACATCTTGTGCGGAAACAGGTTCTCCTCCATACCCACCAAGAATACCACTGGGAATTCGAGCCCTTTGGCACTGTGCAAAGTCATCAACTGCACAGCGTCTTGATCTTGCTCCGCTTGGTGGTCGCCGGCATCCAGTGCCACTTGGTCCAAGAATTGGCCGAGTACCGAAAGTTGTTCGTCCTCTGCTTCAAAATTGCGACAGGCGGTCACCAGCTCTTGGAGGTTTTCTACTCGCGCCTGACCGCGCTCGCCGCGCTCTTTAGCGTGAAAATCAGTCAGCCCGGTCCGGGCTGTCATATGCTCTGCCAATTCACCCAGAGTGAGTTCGCTGGCCTCGCTGTCGAGCTGTTCAATCAAGTTAATAAAGGTTTGCAGTGCAGTGGCGGCACGCGCCGCCAAGCCACTCTCGCAAAGCTGCTTGGCTGCCTGCCAGAGGCTCACTTGCTGGCTGCGCGCAGCTGTGCGCACAGCGTCGAGGGTGCGCTCGCCAATGCCGCGCGTCGGAGTGTTGATCACACGCTCGAAAGCGGGGTCATCATCGCGGTTTTGAATCAACCGCAGGTAGGCGAGTGCGTTGCGGATCTCCATTCGCTCGTAGAAGCGCTGGCCGCCATAAATACGGTAGGCGATATCGCTCTGCAGGAGTGCCTCTTCGAGAATGCGCGACTGCGCATTGGAGCGGTAGAGCACCGCCATCTCATCTAGACGTCGACCCTGCGCAACGCCGGCACTGACTTGATCGGCGACAAAGCGCGCTTCATCGCGCTCATTAAAAGCGGCATAGAGCGTGATCAAATCGCCATCACCGGCTTCGGTCCACAGCTGCTTGCCGAGCCGATCGCTGTTTTTAACAATCACTGCATTGGCCGCGTTGAGGATATTGGCCGTTGAGCGGTAGTTCTGCTCGAGACGAATAGTCTCTACCGCAGGAAAATCTTTTTCATAACTGAGTATGTTTTCGATGCGGGCTCCGCGCCAGCCGTAGATCGATTGATCGTCATCCCCGACCGCGGTCAGCTGCGAGCGCTTGCCCGCGAGCAGACGCAACCAGCCATACTGCACCGCATTGGTGTCTTGGAACTCGTCGACCAAAATATGTTGGAAACGCGTCTGGTAGTGATCGAGTAGCGCGGGGTTGTCGCGCCACAGTTCTAGCGAACGCAACAGTAACTCGGCAAAATCGATAACACCCAGGCGCTGACAGAGTTCTTCGTAGTCGCGGTAGACACGCAGCATAGTTGCCAGAGTCGGGTCACCACTCTCTTGAATGTGTGCTGCGCGCAGACCTTCATCTTTTTGGCCGTTTATCCACCACTGAATCTGCTTTGGCGCCCAGCGCTGCTCATCTAAGTCGAGAGCACGCATCACTCGCTTGACCATCCGCAGCTGGTCGTCGCTGTCGAGGATCTGGAAATTCTCGGGCAGTTTGGCCTCTTGGTAGTGCGCTTTCAGCAAACGGTGGGCTATACCGTGAAAGGTGCCGACCCACATCGCCTGCGGCGCCATACCTATCAGCTGATCGATGCGCTCGCGCATCTCTCTGGCAGCTTTATTAGTAAAGGTAACCGCCAAAATAGCGTAGGGCGAAGCACCCTCGACCTGTACTTTCCAGGCAATGCGGTGTACCAATACACGGGTCTTACCGCTGCCGGCGCCGGCCAAAACCAGTAAGTGGCGGCTGTCGCTGGTCACAGCTTGTTCTTGTGCGGTGTTTAATCCGCTGAGTAAAGTAGTCACATCCATAGCGGCTTATTCTAACCGACTGCCTCAGCCTGCGGGGAGTTTTGCCGCGACTAATTGCGCCATTGGCCACGGAGTTAGACGGTGAACAACTTTTTTAAAAAAATTACCAGCCTGATGTTGTTGAGCTTAACGCTACCGGTATTGAGCAGCGAGCAGGCCACCGATCATCTCGATTCTATTGTGCTGGGCGCGGGGTGCTTTTGGGGAGTGGAGAAGCGCTTTGCAGAGCTGCCTGGCGTCATCGATGTAGCCAGTGGTTACGCCGACGGCCGCGGCTTAAAACCGAGCTATCGCGTTATCACTCAGCCGCGCCACCGCCACAATCCGGATAACTATGCCGAAGTCGTTAAAATCCGTTTTAATCGCCAAATCATCTCCAGCCAAACGTTGCTAGAAAAGTATTTTGAGCAACACGACCCAACCCAGCTCAATCGCCAAGGCAACGACATCGGCACGCAGTACCGCTCTACTATTCTTTACAACAGCGAGGAGCAACGCACTGCCGCCATCGCCGTGCGCGATCGCTATCAACAGTTGCTCAGCCAAGCCGGTTACGGCGACATTGTCACCGCCATCAAGCCGCTGGATAAATTCCACCCCGCCGAGGAGTATCACCAGGATTATCTGCGCAAAAACCCCAACGGTTACTGCCCAGACCACAGCACCGGTGTGACCTTTCATCCCAGTCAACCCGCTGCACCTGTGGATAACCAGCCGCTGTTAGCGGGCAGAGCCATTGTGGTCCTAGAGGCCGAAGATTACTGCCCCTACTGTGACAAGTTCCGCGCCGATGTCAGCGATCACTATTCAGGCTCTATCCCGCTCTATTACCGCACACCTAAACAGCTGGAGGGGTTAGAGATAACAACCCCCACCTGGGCAACCCCAACGCTGCTCTTTTTAGAGGAGGGCCGCGAGCGATTTGGCGTACAGGGGTACCGCTCGGCGAAAGAGTTTTACCAACTGCTTGGCGCCTTTAAGTTGGGCGACAGTGAGGCTTTTCAAGTCGCGTTTGAAAAAGGTACAGACGCCCGCTTCTGCCGCCAATACGATCTTTTCAAAGATACTCCGGATGGGATTTTTGTCGATACACTGAGCGGCGCGGCGCTATTCGACACACGCGATCGGTTTAACTCCAACAGCGGCTGGCTCTCGTTCACGCAGCCTGTTGCCGGTGCTGTCTACGAGAAGCCCGACAATAGTTATGGCATGCAACGCACCGAGATCCGCTCTACCAGCAGTGACATTCACCTCGGCCATGTCTTTGACGATGGCCCCAACGGCCAACCGCGCTACTGTATTAACGCCACGGTGCTAGAATTTAAACCGCGATAATCAGTGTTTTTTAAACGCTTCGAGCTGTTCGATCTGACGCTCTACAATCGCCAGTTCTACCGCAATAGCGTCCTCTTCTTGCCACTCTACCGGGCGCTCGTTGCGCTCAGCCTTAGCCCACTCCTGTAAAGCGTGGCGGTGGCTGCGCAAAGCGCGCAAGTTGGCGGCAGATTCGGCTTTATCAAAAACAATATCCTCAGCGGTCACTACCGGCTCGTCGGCTGCGGGGATTTCTGGCCGCGCTGTAGGCGGCAGCGCTTTTTGCCACTGCGCAAACTGGCGCTGATTAATATAGCTGGGTGAAACAATCTCTACACCCGCTCGGTGTAGGGTATCGAGAATACTTTTGCGCAAATTCGATTTTGTCGTGAGCAATTTGCCTACATCGGCAAGAAAGCCGCTCACTTTATAAGTGACCGCATGATCGCCGAGATGGTCAATATGAACATAGGGCTCTTCGAGTTCGACACCGCTGGCCGCCTCAAGCAGGAGAGCTTCTATCTGCTGACGTTGCAAGTCGTAGCCGAGTGAGAGCGAACTACTCACCACCGTGCCCGATTTGTGGATCACTTTAATTGGGTGGGTAGCCAGATAGAGGTGGGGGACAGTGAGCAAATCGCGCTGTTCGGTCTGCACCTCGGTATGAAAAACGCCTTTATCACTGACGCGTCCCCAGCGTTCATTGATTTCGATAAAGTCACCGACATCAAAGGTGCGCACTGCGCGCAGCATCACGCCGGCCATTGCGTTGGCCACAAATGTCGTAGAAGAGAAAGCAATGACGCCGGTAAGCAAGACACCGATTAAACTGAGAATCTGCCCGCGAGTGACTTCGGAGAGCGGCAGCTGAATAATCACCAACACTAGGGCCAGCAACAGAGTGGCCCAGCTTGCCAACTGCCAGCGCAGCGCCACAGCGCGGCGGCTCTCCTGGTTGGCGCGGTTGCGCTGGGCCTTGAACAAGATCACTAACCCCGCTGCACAAAGCAGCGTTACAGCGACACCGATAATACTGCTTAAATGATCCTGCAACTCGCTCATCCCACCCCCCTAACAGCGGTTGGTGCTGCCGTTGTTACTCTGCTCCGAGTTCACTGGCACAGCGTTCAAGCTGCACCGCCAGTTTAAAATCTCGCTCAGTAACACCACCGGCATCGTGGCTAATAAGCTCCACCCAAACCCGATTGTAGACATTACCCCACTCAGGATGGTGGTCTAGCTGCTCGGCGGCATCTGCACCGCAGCGAATAAACTCTATTGCCTGAACAAAATTGCCAAACGTTAAATCGCGACACAACGCGCCGACAGCGCGATCGTAGCGCCAGCCGCTGTACTGCTGAACAAACGCTTCTATCTGTTGTTGAGTTGCTAACATTTAACGCGCCGGTGTGTACCAAATAGGCGAGCTGTAGGCGCGCTCTTGTATAGTTTCCGGTCGGCTGTCGGGGTGCTGTTTTTGCAGCGCAACAAAGTCGTAAAGCGTGTGCCGGGGTGTCGGTATTTCAAGTACGCGGGCGTAGTAGAAGGCGCGCTGCTGGGGATTGAAATCGGGATCCTGCCAAAAAGCGGATAGTTGTGCGGCGCCAATAGAATTAGTATAGGTAGCATTATCGCTATCTACCGTACTGCCGACTGCAGGCCAGCTGCCATCGGGATTTTGCTCGCGCCCAGGCGACAGGGCTACATCAAAGACCTGCTCTTGGGGCTCACCGCGACTGTTGAGCCAACCCTTGACGATTTGAATACGGTCTAGGTTGGCACCGTTCGGGTCACGTGCAGCCAATACGGTAAAGCGAGGTGTACGGCCGTTTGCAGCAGTTAAATCTCCGCCCATCGGTACACCCTTGCGGCGCGCTTGCTCAGCTTGATCTGCAGCCGTCAGCTCCCATCCGGCAAAGAATTGCAGGGCTATACGGGTGCCGGTAGTGGCATAAACCTCTTTGCGCTGAAAGGCATCGAGTATCGAAGAGCGGCTGTTCTCACCTGCCCAGACAGCGGTTAGGCCAGATGCGGAATAGTCCCAACCGAGCGGGCCATCATCGCCTATACGGCGAGTGAATTTGCTCTCTGGGGTGCCGTCGTAGGCCATTTTGCCGTGAAAGTTGTTTTCTTCGGCAGAGGGTAGACTGGTGTGGGCGTCGGTTGAGCCAATCATGCCAAATTTATACGGGTTAATACCGAGCTGCTCTTCCAGTTGTAAACCGCGCAATAGGGCGGGGCGCGCATAGGCACCAACCTCGATCGGTGCCACATGGTTGGTCTCGGGGCGTGTATCGATTAGAAAACGATAGCGCTCAAAATCAGCAAACTCATCATTGGGAGAAAGTTGGGGGTGTGTCTCCGAATCACCTTTAATCTGTGTAACCTCGGCAATCGGCTCCCAGCGCGCCCGCAAAGAAGCGTATTCGGCGCTGATATCGGCACCGTCACTATCGACACTGTCGAACATCTGCCCTTTAGAGATATTCATATTGTGGGGAATAGAGACAAAGCGCGCATTGTACTGCTGTGAGGTCTGCTCCAACCAGGCCCAAAGATCTTCTGGTCGCTGTGAATCGAGCGAGCTAAAAGGCAGGTAATTTGAAGCGTTAGCGCGATCACCATCGGTGACAATAATGCGGTGCAAATTGGCTCCATCTGGGGTGGACGACCACTCCCAACCAATAAAGGCAGTAAACACCCCCGGTTGGTTGTGGCGGTCGGCGGCGTTGAGCATATCTTGCCAGGGGGATTGACGTATAGCCGGTCGGTTGAGCTCGCCTATAAATGTACCACTGCCGCTATTTGCTTCAGCGACTAGACGGCTAAACACGGCTCCCGGTTTGCCTTCAGCTATTTTTTCACGCGCAAACTTGCCAAACTCGGTATTGGCAACCTTTTCATCGCCTGTGTACAAACACAGAGGGATACCCGTGATCTCGGCATGGTCTGAAACTACTAAAAAGTCTAAGGGTGTTTCAATCTGCACCCGGCCGCGGTGCATGGGGTGCAATACCGGCAAGCCCCTGGCATAGCGGTAAGCGGTATCGGGTGTGGTATCGCGATTGTTAAATAAGAAAGCGTCAAACGAATAACTGGTGTGCAGATGAGTGTCACCCCATAACAGCGTCGGTGCCGTTGGCTCCGCAACAGTGGTTAAAGTAGTGGCGCCCAAAGCTAACATCAAAGCTTGGCCTCTTATTAATTCGATATTAAACCCCATCCTACAATCCTCTATCTTTTAATTGTTGTCTAAGTTTACTGCCTCTATCAAGCGCTAGCAGCCTTTATTAAACCTTTTTTTACTGGCCGACTAGGGCGAAGCTGCTGCCTTTTCTTTAGCCCCCAATCGACAGGGGCGGCCGTTGAGCTTGCCGCTAATCGGGGCAAAATTATCCTCAATAACTGGCCCATGTAGTTCTAACCGCAACGCACTGCGTTCTCTGTTGTGCTCCAGTATTCGATGATAAAGGTTCTCTTTTCCAGTTAATACCGGCTGACATTCGCCCATTTTCTCTTCAAGCGTATTTCGCACAGCCGGCTGTTTCGGCGCGGCAATTCGCAATGGGTGATGGCTTGTTCGCTCGCAGCGGTGCAAAAGGTCGATATCTTGCATACCCATTGCCAACATCCCTTCGTCGTAACCACCCAAAGCAAAAAACAACGAACTCGGCAATCCAATACGGCCTGGTGCCATCACCTAATTGGCCGCTCCATTGATGAACTACTCGGTTGTCGTTGGCCGCCTGTTCGATGGCCTGAATATCGCTGGATTGAATAAAGTTGTCGGCATCCAAGTTAAACAAGTAGCTGCCCTTAGCAACGCGGTGTGCGAGATTTTTAGCCCGCGCACAGTTCCAGACTGGACGCCCTTAAAAACGCAGCTTGCCTTGGGCAATGGCATCGCCAAAGTACTGCCACACCCACTCGTCTAGACCATCGTTAGAGCCAAAATCAACTAACGTCAGCTCAATATTGGGGTGAGTAGATATCGCTGCAAGATTGTCCGGCAAGGATTGCCGTAACTGCCACAGACGGTTGCGGCAGGTAATACAAAAACTGATGGTTTGCAGCGGGTTCATTCTTTTTTGTAATCCTTGTCGAGCAGACCTTGCGCTTGCAACGTTTTAATCAACTTTTCCACGCGAACAAGGGCCACCAAACCCAACATGCCAAAGACGAAACCCAGAACCGCTAATCCTTCCATGATTAATTCTCCCTTCTGCAATGATGGTGCTTATTCCACGGTGACTGATTTGGCCAAATTGCGCGGTTGGTCAACATCGGTCCCTTTGAGCACTGCGACATGGTAGGAGAGCAGTTGCAGCGGCAAAGTGTAGAGAATCGCCTCGAGGCTCTGCGGCACGTGCGGCATGGCGATGACGGTGATGCCGGGCTCACTGGTGAAACCTGCATCGCGGTCGGCAAATACGTAAAGCTGACCGCCGCGGGCCCGCACCTCATGAAGATTTGATTTGAGCTTTTCGAGTAATTCGTTGTTCGGCGCTACCGCCACAACCGGCATCTGTTCATCAACCAGCGCCAACGGGCCGTGCTTGAGCTCGCCGGCTGGGTAGGCTTCAGCGTGGATGTATGAGATCTCTTTGAGTTTGAGCGCACCCTCCTGGGCGATCGGGTACTGTTCGCCGCGGCCCAGAAACAGGGCGTGGTTTTTATCGGCAAAGTGCTCGGCAACCACCGCGATCTCAGCATCCAAGGCCAAGACTGCCGCCACCAATTCCGGTAGCTGGTGTAGCGCCTCTACCCACTGCTGCTCAACCACAGCGGACAAACCCCGCGCGCGGCCGATCGACAGCGCCACCAGCTGAAGCGCCACCAACTGTGTAGTAAACGCTTTGGTAGAGGCGACGCCAATCTCGGGGCCAGCGTGGGTCATCAAGGCAATATCAGACTCGCGCACCAGCGAGCTATTGGCGACATTGCAAATTGCCAAGAAGCCTAAGTAACCGGCACTGCGCGCTTTGCGCAGGGCAGCGAGTGTATCGGCGGTCTCACCCGATTGGGAGATGGTGATAAAAAGTGTCTCTGCAGGCACTGCTACCTCACGGTAACGGTACTCCGATGCTACCTCCACCTGGCAAGGCAGACCAGCTAACTGCTCCAGCCAATATTTAGCGACCATGCCGGAGTGGTAACTGGTACCGCAGGCGATGATATGAATCTGTGCAGCCGCCTTAAACAGCTCCTCTGCACGATGTCCAAATGCGGCTGTCAACACAGCGTCTCGACTCAGGCGACCCTGCAGTGTTTGACTGATGACGTTGCTCTGCTCAAAAATCTCTTTGAGCATAAAGTGCCGGTAACCTGTTTTATCAGCTTGTGCATCTTTTTCACTCAGCTGCACAATAGTGCGCTCTACGCGTTCACCCGATTTGCTGTTGAATAACTCAAAATTTGTGCCCTTGATGCAGACCAGATCCCCCTCTTCGAGGAAAACTACACGGTCGGTAACCTGGCGCAACGCCATTTGATCGGAGGCGACAAACAGTTCGCCTATACCCACACCGAGCACCAGTGGGCTGCCGCTACGTGTGGCGACGAGCTGCTCGGGCGCATTGGCGTCGATCACCGCCAAGGCGTAAGCACCCTCGAGGAGCGGCAGGACCGCTTGCACTGCATCCAACAAGCTAGGGCTTTTTTTACTTTGCCTGTGTAGTAAGTGAGCGACCACTTCGGTATCGGTCTGAGAGTGAAACTGGTAGCCTGCGCTAATCAATTCACTGCGCAGTACCTCATGATTTTCAATAATTCCGTTGTGCACCACCGAGAGCGTACCGGAGTTATGCGGGTGCGAGTTGGCGTTACTCGGCTCACCGTGGGTCGCCCAACGGGTGTGAGCAATGCCTACGTGGCCATCGGCTGGATCGGCTGCGGCGGCCTGTTCTAGCTCGACCACTTTACCGGCCGCCTTGCGCGTCTGTAGCCCCCCCTCTGATACGACCGAGTAACCGGCCGAGTCGTAACCGCGATACTCCAATCGTCGCAGCCCTTCAATTAAAATGGGGTAAACATTTCGCTGCGCAACTGCACCTACAATCCCACACATAATCGTTAATCCTTTACTGTTTTATCGGCTTCTTCCAGCCGGGGACTGTCATCTGTTTGGCGCGGGTCAGCGCCAGTTTATCGGCGTCCACGTTGCGCGCTATAGTCGAGCCGGCACCGACAGTGGCGCCCGCACCTATGCTGACCGGGGCGACTAACGCGCTGTTGGAGCCAATAAATGCTCCGTCGCCAATCACGGTTTGGTGTTTATTGACACCATCGTAGTTGCAGGTAATCGTCCCTGCGCCAACGTTGACACCGCTGCCCAATATCGCATCACCGACATAACTGAGGTGGTTGATTTTACTGCCACTGCCGAGTGCGGCTTTTTTAGTTTCAACAAAATTACCAATCTTACAACCGTCTGCCAACTGGGTACCGGGGCGCAGACGGGCAAACGGGCCGACTACAGAGTCTGCACCGATCTCGCTCTGCTCAACAATCGTATGGCTTTTAAGTGTGACATTGTCGCCAATCACAGCATCGATTAAATGGCAGTGCGGCCCTATCACCACATTGTTACCAATCTGGTTGTCACCCTCTAGCAGCACATTAATATCGATAAACACATCTTCGCCAACAGTGACTGTGCCGCGCAGATCAAAACGATCTGGATCGGCCAATGTTGCCCCCGCTTCTAGTAACAAGCCAGCTTGGCGGCGCTGATAAATACGCTCTAACTGTGCCAGTTGGGTTCGGTCATTTACCCCTTCAACTTCGCTGGCAGTTTTGGGTTGGGTGACGGCAATGGATATTCCGCTAGCTACGGCCAGCTCAATTAAATCGGTCAGATAGTATTCGCCTTGGGCGTTGTCGCAGCCAATGCGCGGGAGCAGTTGGCGCAAATGTGTCGCCTCAATAGCCAGCACGCCGGTGTTGACCTCACTAATATTGCGCTGCTCGGCTGTCGCATCTTTATGTTCGACAATACCGGTTACCGACGCTGCATCATCGCGCAATATGCGCCCATAGCCATCCGGGTGTTGCAGAGAAACCGTTAGCAGCGCCATCTGTGCGCTGTTTACTTGGGCCACTAATCTGCGCAAGGTATCAGCTTCTATCAACGGGACATCGCCGTACAGCACTAATACCACACTCTCTTCTCGCAACTGGTCCAGCGCCGTTGCAACCGCATCGGCGGTGCCGCGCTGTTGCTGCTGTCGGGCAAAATTCACCGAATAATCGGCCAGAGCGGCCTCTAATTGTTCAGCGCCGTGGCCGCTTACAACAACGGTGTTGGTATTTTCGAACCCCTCTACAGCGGCAAGCACATGCTCGATCAGCGGCCTTCCCGCGAGGGTGTGCAGGACCTTCGGTTTAGCTGAACGCATGCGGCTGCCGCGGCCTGCGGCCAGCACGACAATATCGATTGCTCTACTCATCGGTTTTTGAGATCCTTTGGTGGCTCTTTTTATAGTGGCACTATTTTAGCTCAAACTGAGGCGCGGCCATAATGTCGTTAACACACAATCTGATAATGCTGCGCCTTTTTTAATGCGACTTTTTTCTTATGGAACCCTGCAACTGCCACAGGTGCAGCTGGAGACCTTCGGGCGGTTGTTGAAAGGTGAACCTGCAAGTCTGCCAGGGTATTGTGTGGATACCATTGAGATCCTCGATGCCGCAGTTGTGGAAACCAGTGGTAAGCGATACCACCCTATCTTACAGCGTTCACCTCATTCTGCGCAGCCGGTTACCGGCACCGTCTTTGAGCTTACTCCAGCAGAGCTGGTGGCCGCAGATAGCAATGAGGTAGATGCCTATCACCGTGTTGAGGCAGTGCTTGCCGATGGCTCGAGTTGTTGGATTTACGCGGCAGCCGATTGACCTCTCCCTAAAAAGCAAAAAGCAGCCTTGCGGCTGCTTTTTGTTATGCGATTGTCAACAGTGATCAACCGCCGAGTTTTTTGCGCAACTGCTGAACGGTGCGCAGTTGAGCTGCTGCTTCTGCCAGCATAGAGGCCGCTTTCGAGTACTCAATTTCACCACTCTGATTGTGCAGCGCCTGTTCAGCCGACTTAACAGCTTCAGCTGCGGCAGCCTCATCAATGTCGCCAGCGCGAACCGCACTGTCAGCCAGTATAGAGACTGTGTCTGGTTGAACTTCTAAATAACCACCTGAGAGATAGTAAATCTCCTCGTCGCCGCCCTGCTTGAGTAAACGTACAGGGCCAGGCTTCAAGTAACTGAGCAGCGGGGCGTGGCCAGGTGTAATACCCAGCTCACCCATAGAGCCCGTTGCTACAACCATCTCTACAAGACCGCTGAACAGGGACTCATCGGCGCTAACAATGTCACAATGCACTGTGATTGCCATAGTATTTGCCTTTAGTGTCGATTACGCCTTCATTTTGGCAGCTTTTTCGACTGCCTCTTCAATGGTGCCTACCATGTAGAACGCCTGCTCGGGCAGATCGTCGTAGTCGCCGTTCAAGATTCCAGTAAACCCAGCGATGGTATCTTTGAGTGATACATACTTACCTGGCGACCCAGTGAAAACTTCAGCAACGTGGAAGGGCTGAGATAAGAAGCGCTCGATCTTACGGGCGCGAGCTACAGCCAACTTATCTTCTTCAGAGAGCTCATCCATACCCAAAATAGCGATGATGTCTTTGAGCTCTTTATAGCGCTGCAAGTTTGACTGAACGCCACGGGCAACCGCGTAATGCTCTGCTCCAATGATCAGTGGATCGAGCTGACGTGAGGTTGAATCGAGTGGATCGACCGCTGGGTAAATACCTTTAGAGGCAATGTCTCGGCTCAATACGACAGTTGAGTCGAGGTGAGCGAACGTGGTGGCGGGCGAGGGGTCAGTCAAATCATCCGCGGGAACGTATACAGCTTGGACCGAGGTGATCGAACCGGTTTTTGTCGAAGTAATACGCTCTTGGAGAACGCCCATCTCTTCAGCCAGCGTCGGCTGATAACCCACTGCAGAGGGCATACGGCCAAGCAGTGCAGATACTTCGGTACCCGCCAAGGTGTAGCGATAGATGTTATCGACGAACAACAGTACGTCTTTGCCTTCGTCACGGAATTTTTCAGCCATTGTCAGACCGGTCAGAGCAACGCGCAAACGGTTGCCGGGCGGCTCATTCATCTGGCCGTAGACCATGGCAACTTTTGATTCGCTAGGGGTCTCAACATTAACTACGCCAGACTCCTGCATTTCGTAGTAGAAATCGTTACCTTCACGAGTTCGCTCACCGACACCGGCGAATACCGACAGGCCGGAATGCTCTGTAGCGATGTTGTTGATCAGCTCCATCATGTTCACGGTTTTACCAACACCGGCACCACCGAACAGACCAACCTTACCACCTTTGGCAAATGGGCAGACCAAATCGATCACCTTAATGCCGGTCTCGAGCAAATCTGCAGAGGCGGAGAGCTCATCGTAAGCGGGTGGCTTGCGGTGAATAGCGGCGCGCTCTTTTTCACCAATCGGTCCTTTCTCATCGATCGGGTTGCCGAGCACGTCCATAATACGGCCGAGAGTCTCGGTGCCGACCGGAACAGAGATTGGCGCCTTAGTATTGGCTACACCGAGCCCACGGCTAATGCCTTCAGATGATCCCATGGCAATGGTACGAACCACGCCGTCGCCCAACTGCTGCTGTACTTCAAGAGTCAGACCCTTGCTCTCTACAGTCAGTGCGTCATAGACGTTGGGCACCTGGTCGCGCGGAAACTCAACGTCGATTACAGCACCGATAATTTGTACGATACGTCCACTACTCATTTGTATATCCTCTTAACTCAAACTGTTAGTTCAGTCTTTGGGTTAGGTTTTTATCTTAAATTCAAACGGCTGCTGCGCCGCTAACAATCTCTGACAACTCTTGGGTAATTGCTGCTTGGCGCGCTTTGTTATAAAGCAGTTGTAACTCATCAATGATGTCGCCAGCATTTTCTGTTGCGTTCTTCATTGCCAACATACGCGCAGCTTGTTCACACGCTTTGTTCTCAACCACGCCTTGGTAAACCTGTGACTCGATATAGCGGACTAACAGGCCGTCAAGCAACTCTTGAGCGTCTGGCTCGTAGAGATAATCCCAACCGACTGTACCTTCCTGCTTCTCTTTTAACGCTTCAAGCGGTAGAAGCTGCTGGACCGTAGGCTTCTGGGTCATGGTGTTGACAAATTCGTTGTTGACCACGTAGAGGCGATCAATAGTGCCGCTTTCAAAAGCGTCCAACATCACCTTTACGCCACCGATGAAATCCGCAGCGACCGGCTCATCTCCAAGCTCCTTGATCGCCGCCACGACGTTGCCGCCTACGCTGCCAAAGAACGCCGAAGCTTTGTTGCCGACTACACAAATATCGATATCAACATCTTGCTGGGACCACTCTTGCATCGACTTGAGGGTGGCTTTAAACAAATTAATGTTTAAACCGCCACACAGACCGCGATCAGTGGAGACCACAATGTAGCCAACACGCTTAACTGCGCGATCTTCCATATAAGCGTGGCGATACTCCGGCGTTGCCGCCGCTATATTGCCAACTACCGCACGAATACGTTGTGCGTAGGGTTTGCCGAGCTGCATGCGCTCTTGAGCGCGACGCATTTTACTCGCAGCGACCATTTCCATTGCACTAGTAATTTTCTGAGTGCTTTGGATACTGACGATTTTAGTTCTAACTTCTTTTCCGACTGCCATCTTATTGCCTGCTTGAGTCGTTGTGACGCGCCCGCAGGCGCGACAAAGTTAACGATACTTACGCTATCTCAATTACCAGCTCTGTGTGCTGACGAAACGCTCGAGTGCCGCCTTGTAACTGGCTTCAATATCGCTGTTCCAATCGCCACTGGCGTTTACTTGATCAAGAAGATCAGCGTGCTCAGCTTTCACATAAGAGAGCAGGGCTGCCTCAAAGTCACCGATCTTGTTGACTTCAACTTCTTGCAGGAAGCCGTTATCGGCCGCGTAGATGGACAGTGCCATTTCTGCAACGCTTTGTGGTGAGTATTGCTTCTGCTTCATCAACTCAGTAACGCGCTCACCGTGGTCGAGCTGCGCTTTGGTCGCTTCGTCGAGATCCGAGGCAAACTGAGAGAATGCTGCCAGTTCTCGGTACTGCGCGAGCGCAGTACGAATACCACCGGAGAGCTTCTTCATGATTTTAGTTTGAGCAGCACCACCTACACGCGATACCGAGACACCTGCGTTCATCGCTGGACGCACACCGGCGTTAAACATATCCGCTTCGAGGAAGATCTGGCCGTCGGTAATCGAAATAACGTTGGTCGGAACAAATGCGGAGACGTCACCGGCCTGTGTTTCAATCACGGGCAGAGCCGTCAGCGAACCGGTTTTGCCTTTAACTGCACCGTTGGTGAATTTTTCGACGTAGTCGGCATTCACTCGCGCGGCGCGCTCGAGGAGACGGGAGTGGAGATAGAAAACATCACCAGGGTATGCTTCACGGCCTGGAGGACGGCGCAGCAGCAAGGAGATTTGACGGTAAGCCCAAGCTTGCTTGGTCAAATCATCGTAAATGATCAGTGCGTCTTCACCGCGGTCGCGGTAGTACTCACCAATGGTACAACCGGCAAACGGCGCCAAGAACTGCATAGAAGCTGGATCGGATGCAGTGGCTGCAACGACAACCGTGTGCTCCATGGCGCCGTGCTCTTCAAGCTTGCGCACTACAGCGGCAACCGAAGAGGCCTTTTGACCAACGGCGACGTAAACACACTTAATGCCAGAGCCTTTTTGGTTAATAATGGCGTCGACAGCAATAGCGGTTTTACCGATTTGACGGTCACCAATGACCAGCTCTCGCTGCCCGCGACCAATTGGCACCATAGCATCAATTGCTTTCAGACCAATCTGAACGGGTTGGTCAACCGATTGACGAGCAATAACACCCGGTGCAACCTTTTCGACTGCATCTGTTTCAGTTGCGTTGATCGGGCCTTTGCCATCGATCGGGTTACCGAGCGCATCAACAACACGACCTTCGAGTGCAGGACCGACCGGCACTTCAAGGATACGGCCGGTGCACTTGGCTTTCTGGCCTTCAGCCAGGGCCTGGTAATCACCCAAAACAACGGCGCCGACAGAGTCGCGCTCGAGGTTAAGTGCCATACCGTAGATGCCGCCTTCAAACTCGATCATCTCACCGTACATCACCTCGGCCAAGCCGTGGATCAAAATAATACCATCAGAAACGGAGACGATAGTGCCTTCGTTGCGGGCCTCGGTAGAAACTTCAAGTGCGTCGATACGCGACTTGATAATTTCACTGATTTCAGAGGGATTTAGTTGCTGCATGCTTGTGCCTCAAATCCTAGCTATTTAATGATTCGGCGAGTTTTGCCAACCGGCCGCGAATAGACCCGTCAATGACGGTATCTCCAGCGCGAATTAACGCACCACCCAACAGACCTGTATCTACAGAGGCCTGGAGGTTTACTTTACGTTCAAGCTTGGCGGTCAACGCCTCACTCAGTTTTTTCTGCTGTTCGGCGTCGAGCTCGACCGCGGAGATGACTTCTACATCGACCGCTTTCTCGCGCTGCGCTTTAAGCCCTTCAAATACCTCAGCGATGTTAGCCAACAACGGCAACCGACCATTCTCAGCCAAAACTGCAAAAAAGTTTTGCTGAGGCTGGGTCAGATCATCCCCACACAGGGCGACCAGCGTTGACGCCTGCTGCTCCCCGGTGTAACTGGGAGAAGCCAGCATTTGAGCTACTGCCGGCTGTTGTACCACCGCAGCAGCTAACGCCAAATTTTGCGACCAACCCTGGAGCTGATCTGCGCCTGCCGCATATTCAAATGCCGCTCTGGCGTAAGGTCGAGCGAGTGTGCTCAATTCAGCCATAATAGACTCCGTTAAAGCTGCGCTGCTAACTGGTCGACAAGCTCGCGATTTGCGCTCTCATCAATTGACGCACCGAGTACTTTTTCGGCACCGACTAACGCCAGCTTAGCCACCTGGCCGCGCAACTCTTCTTTAGCTCGAGCCACTTCTTGCTCAACCTCAGCTTGTGCGGCCGCAACAATGCGCTCGCCCTCAACTGTAGCCTGCTGCTTAGCTTCTTCTACGATTTGCGCAGCGCGTTTGTTGGCCTGCTCAAGTATCCCAGCAGATTGCTGCTTGGCTTGTTTGAGTTGGTGGGTCGCTTTATCTTGCGCAAGCTCAAGATCGCGCATCGCGCGGTCAGCAGCGTCGAGACCTTCTGAAATTTTGGTCTGACGCTCATCCATGGCCGTTATGATCGCCGGCCAGACAAACTTCATACAAAACCAGACGAAGAACGCGAAGGTCAGCATCTGACCAAAGAGCGTTAAATTAATATTCACGCCAATACCTCTTTATTTGCAGGTGGGTGCAATGTTTGCGTATAACTTCAGATGCGAGAGGGGTATGTACCCCTCTCTCACAACGATGTCTTACGCACCAACGCTTGGTGCAACAACAAAGATGAGGTACATAGCAATACCAACACCAATAATTGGCACAGCATCGATCAGACCAGCGAGCAGGAACATTTTGCCCTGCAGAACGGGACCGAGTTCGGGCTGACGCGCAGTACCTTCAATCAACTTACCGCCCAACATACCCATACCAATAGCAGCACCGAAAGCGCCGAGACCGAGCATGATGCTTGCTGCGATGTAGATTAGTTCCATTGTAGACTCCTGATTAACTTAGTTTAGTGAATGAATTAAAGGGTAGAACTCAGTGATCTTCGTGAGCCTGACTCAAGTAGACAATTGACAGGACCATGAAAATAAACGCTTGTAGTGTGATAACCAAAATATGGAATACCGCCCAACCCCACTGCATAACGCCGCCGGCGAGGTTGAATACACCACCAATAATTAGCATCGTCGCGGCAACTAGAATCACCATGCGCTTGGTCGCTAATTTTTCTTTGAGGTTGAGCCAGCAGAGGATACAAACTACCGCAAAACCCACCAACCACAACACCAGATTTTCATGGCCGCCAAATAGCGCAGCCTGCAGGCCACCACCGATTGCACCAGCGCCAGCCATAGCGCCGAACATTGTGGCGATCAGAATAAAGATAATCTCACCGGCATACATATTACCAAACAACCGCAGACCCAGTGAGAACGGCTTTGCCAGTAGACCAATGACTTCCATGAACAGATTGAGCGGAATAAATGCCCAATGGTTAAACGGGGTGAAAGCCAGCTCTTTGGCAAAACCAAAGCCTTTAATCTTAATTGAATAGAAGAGTGTTAAAGCAAACACCGCCAGAGCCATACCCAATGTAATATTAGGGTCGGTAGAAGGAACAATTTTTTGGTAACCCACACCAGCGTACATAAGCAGCGTCGGAACCAGATCAACCGGAATCAAATCCATAAGGTTCATCAGGAAGATCCAGACAAATATGGTCAGAGACAGCGGTGCAATCAGTTTATTGCGGCCGTGGAAAGTATCTTTAACTGTACCATCGACAAACTCGACAACCATTTCGGCAAAATTTAACCAACCGCTGGGGATGCCTGTGGTGGCGCGCTTGGCAGCGCGGACAAAAAGGTATGAAAATATAGCACCCAGACCGATAGACCAGAGCATTGAGTCAACATGGACTGCCCAGAAACCCATTGCCATAACTTCGTCGGCACTGTGGGCCAGCGTCCAGGTAGGCGCTTCCAATACCTCACTAACACCCTGATAGCTGCGCTCATAACCGGCTGGCAACTTACCGTAAACCAGGTTGGTTAAGTGGTGGGAGATATATTCAGTGGTTGTTGCGGGATTGCTTCCAGCCATCTTTTTCTCTCAAAGTGCAATTCTATCCAATGATACTAAGCTCGCGCCTTCATCAACCGCCCAGCTATCAGGGCATTGACCGGTATCATCACGCTAAACATTCCAAACAGAGCAAACACTCTATCTGGCTTAAACAGACTCAAAACAACCGCAAATAGCGCCGCAGTGAGTATCAATTTGCCGCTTTGCCCCCAGTACATCGCGCGGAGCATCTCATGGACTCTCGACGCACCGACAAACCGGTAAGCCTGGTAGTTAAACCAAGCTTGGGGAAGGCTTTGTACAAGCCCGCCCAACCATACAGCCACAAACCAATCACTTCCAAGTGGCAACAGAGTGAACGCTGTTACTGCTATCACCACCTGTTGGTAGAAGAAAATTTTTGCCAAGGGTGGTTTTTGTATTGTTGCCATGCGATCACCTAAATTTTCTATCGCACCACACCTGGCCTCAGCGGGCGCAATTATAGGGAGTGTGATCGGTAAACTCAACAGAGTGTAGACCTTTGTCGAAGCTAAATAGGAGCGATTATCACTATTCACCGGTGCTATACATATTTTTAACGGATATGCGCAAGAATACCGTCTAATTCATCTAGGCTTGCATAGCTCAACACCAACTTGCCGGCGCCGTTGCTGCGGTGCTGAAGTTGCACCGGGGCACCAATTTTTTCAGCCAACTCTCGCTCCAAATGGGCGATATCAGCATTTGGGCCTTTTCGGGTAGCTTTGTCGTCTTCACCTGCGAGCAGTTGCGCGACCAGAGACTCCGTCTGTCGTACAGTCAGAGCTTTTCCCGCGACCGTCCGCGCTGCGCCAAGCTGTTGTTCGACCGGCAGAGCCAACAGACACTTTCCGTGACCCAAATCGATATCGCCGCGCTCAAGTAGTGTCTGTACTTCGCTGTGTAACATCGACAATCGCATTAGGTTCGCTACTGCTGATCGCGATTTCCCCACCGCTTCTGCCACTTGCTGCTGAGTGAGTGCAAACTCTTCTTGAAGACGAATTAAAGCGCGCGACTCTTCAATCGCGTTTAAATTTTCGCGTTGTATATTTTCTATCAGTGCCATTGCTATCGCCGCCTCATCTGAGACTTCGCGAACAATGGCCGGCACTGTATCCAGGCCCGCCTGAACGCTGGCGCGCCAGCGACGCTCACCGGCAATAATCTCATAGCGCTGATCATCAATGGCGCGCACTACGATAGGTTGCATAACGCCTTGGCTTTTAATCGACTCCGCCAGTTCGCTCAGCGCTTGAGGATCTAAGTCTCTTCGCGGCTGATATTTGCCGCGCTGAAGCAGATCGACAGGTAGCTGTCGCAACTGCCCGTCACTCGCCTGGCTATTTTGCGCTGGGCTAACTCCAGCACTGGTGTTGCTGTCGCTGGAGGCCTCCGCGCTGTAGCCGAGCAGAGCATCTAAGCCTTTACCTAAGCTTTTTCTTTTTCCTGACATAATTTTTCCTTGCCAATTTCTCTGTTTAGCCCTGATGACGTCTCTGTATTTCTTCTGCCAAGGCCATATAGGCGAGTGCACCTTTGGAGCTTTTATCGTATGCCAAACAAGGTAAGCCGTGGCTTGGTGCCTCTGCAAGTCGGACATTGCGCGGTATGGCGGTGCGATACACTTTTTCGCCAAAATATTTATACAACTGCTCTGATACTGCAGCGGTGAGACCGGCGCGCTGATCGTACATGGTGCGCAATATTCCCTCAATTTTAAGATCGGGGTTCAATTCGCGGCCTATTTGGCTGATGGTGCGAGAGAGATCTGTCAGCCCTTCCAGTGCAAAATACTCACACTGCATGGTTATCAAAACACTGTTTGCAGCCACTAAAGCGTTGACTGTAAGCAAGTTGAGTGAGGGCGGACAATCGATAAGAATATAATCAAAATCAGCAGCGACAGCCTGCAACGCTTTGTTGAGTTGCTGCTGTCGCTCTTGATATTGAATCAGCTGTACATCTGCAGCGACAAGATCGCCATTGGCCGGCAGAATGTGATACCCACCAGACTCACTCTGCACGCAGACCTGGGTAAAATCAGCACTGCCCAACAGCAAGTCAGCTATTGTGTAGTCACAACCATTTTTATCGATCCCAGACCCCATAGTGGCATTGCCTTGAGGGTCCATATCGACCAACAATACCTTGCAACCGATAGCAGCCAGTGAAGCCGAACTATTCACCGCCGTGGTAGTTTTACCCACCCCACCTTTTTGGTTGGCAATAGCGATCACTTTTGCAGTTTGGCTACTCACATCTATTTCCTTGCGTTCCGCTCAATCTATCTCTCGCTCTCGGCGAAGAATCAGTGCATAGCGCTGCTCTTGCTCTAAACCAGGTATTGCCAGTGGCACTGCTCTTGCCAAGCGCCACGCTTCCTTAGTGGGCAAGTTGGCGATAGCGGCTATTTCATCCTCGGGCAATTTGCCCTTCATTGCGACAATAGACCCACCCTCGGCCACCAAGCCCTCACAACTCACCAGCATAGCATCGAGTGAAGCAAAAGCACGACTGGTCACCCGATTGTAGAGTTTTTGGGGTGTGTGTTGCTCTATGCGGCAGTGGTGCTCGGTCACATTACTCAACCCCAGTTGCGTTTTTACATGGAACAAAAATCGAGTTTTTTTGCCATTGCTATCCAGTAGATGGTGCTCTCGATGCGCCGCCATTATGGCTAAAACCATTCCGGGAAGGCCGGGGCCAGTACCCACATCCAACAACCGCTGACCATCGATCAATGGCAGTAGTGCCAGTGAATCGAGGAGATGGCGTGCGACCATCTGTTGAGGTTGAGTTATCGCAGTAAGATTGTACGCGCGATTCCAGCGCAACAGCTCCGCTGTGTAATCCAACAGCAATTTAGCCTGAGTATCACTGACCGGTACCCCCAGCGCGCTGGCACCTTGAAATAATTGGTCGTTTAACCTGTCGCGCTCAAACCCGGCCACAGTTATGCGGCACTGCGTTTTTTTAGCTGAATCAAAAGCAGCGAGATTGCCGCTGGTGTAACTCCAGGTATTCTCGCTGCTCGCGCCAATGTCTGGGGTTGTGTTTCAGTCAGTTTTTGTTTGAGCTCATTAGAGAGCCCAGAGATTGCTGAGTAATCAAAATCTACCGGAATAACCGTCTGCTCGTGGCGCTGCATACGGTCGATGTCGTCTTGCTGGCGATCGATATAACCCGCATATTTCGCCGATATTTCAATCTGCTCTGCAACAGCCGGATCCACATTCACAGCACCGGGCAGCTCAGCCAATATTGCATACGACAACTCTGGCCGCTTGAGCAGTTCAAACAAGGAGTACTCACGCGACAATGGGTTTGCACAGTGCTTATTAATCTCAACGGCTACATCGCTGCCCGGTTGCGCGAAGGTGGTTTTAAGTCGCTGGCGCTCCACCTCTATTGATTCGCGCTTAGCGTTGAAAGCAACCCAGCGCTCCTCACTGACCAGTCCTAACTCACGGCCTTTCTCGGTAAGGCGCAGATCTGCATTATCTTCACGCAACAACAACCTGTATTCGGCGCGGCTAGTGAACATACGGTAGGGCTCAAGCGTACCCATAGAGATTAAATCATCGACTAAAACACCGATGTAGGCCTCATCTCTGCGCGGACACCAAGGCTCTTCGCCGCGCAGCTTTAACACGGCATTACAACCCGCCAATAACCCTTGCGCTGCGGCCTCTTCATAACCGGTTGTACCATTGATCTGCCCAGCAAAAAATAGGTTTTCAACAAAGCGGCTTTCCAGCGAGTAATTGAGATCTTGGGGATTGAAATAATCGTATTCAATCGCATAGCCTGGACGGGTTATGTGGGCATTTTCGAAGCCGACAATGGAGCGAACCAGATTGATCTGCACATCAAACGGCAGGCTGGTGGAGATGCCGTTGGGGTAGAGCTCGTGTGTAGTTAACCCCTCTGGCTCAACAAATATTTGATGGCTAGTTTTTTCTGCGAAACGGACCACTTTATCTTCAATAGAGGGGCAATAGCGCGGCCCAACGCCATCAATAACTCCCGTATAAAGTGGCGATCGATCCATCCCACCCTGAATAATGTCGTGGGTATTGGCGTTTGTGTGGGTTATGTAGCAGCTGATCTGTTGAGGGTGTTGCGCCACCGATCCCATATACGACATCACGGGGAGGGGTGTATCTCCCTTTTGTTCACTCATTTTGGTGAAATCTACTGAGCGCGCATCAATGCGTGGCGGCGTCCCGGTTTTAAGCCTATCCACTCGCAGGGGTAACTCGCGCAGTTGAGCAGCCAACGAGTTTGACGGTGCATCACCGGCGCGCCCAGCTGCGTAATTCTCAAGTCCCACATGGACTTTGCCCGCCAAAAAAGTCCCGGCGGTCAATACAACCGTCTGCGCTTTAAAGGTCACACCCATCTGGGTAATTACGCCTTCGACGCGATTGCCTGACAGAAATAAGTCGTCGACGGCTTGCTGAAAAATCTGCAAATTAGCTTGGTTTTCCAATATCTCGCGAATGGCGGCCTTGTAGAGAATTCGGTCTGCCTGGGCGCGGGTAGCTCTTACCGCGGGGCCTTTGCGAGAGTTGAGAATACGAAATTGTATGCCGGCGAGATCCGTTGCCAGAGCCATAGCACCACCCAGAGCATCGATCTCTTTGACCAGGTGGCTCTTGCCAATACCACCGATTGCTGGGTTGCAAGACATTTGACCCAGGGTTTCTATGTTGTGTGTCAACAGCAGCGTTTTTGCGCCCATACGGGCTGCCGCGAGAGCAGCCTCGGTACCGGCATGACCGCCTCCAACAACGATCACATCAAATTCTGTAGGGTAATGCATGTACACCTCGATGGGCGAGCTGCTGGACATACAGCTCGCGAGCCGCGCATTATAGGCCAACTTGGCTACTATTTAACCACTTTGTTTTAGCTTGCTTGCTCCCTTGTTTAATTAATAAACCTACTTAATATCATCTATATATTTGGTAGGGTGAGTTATAGTCTTATTGTTATTAGGGTCCGCAAATAATGTGTGTAATTTAATATTTACCTTTAAATACAACCACTTAAGATGATTTTCAAGCGGTATTACCGATGTTTTCGCAACGCTAACTGAACGGGATAAACTGTGATGAAGCGGTATAAGTCACGGGGTTTAGAGTAACTCGAGGGAAAACAGCGCAGGTTTTGTGGACCAAATTTTTTTTCATCAACTCGATATAAACAGCTTGTCCTATTCCCGGCTGTTAAAATCCCTTGGTGTGGATAAAGCTGTGCACAGTTGTGGGTAAGTTTTGTGGATTGCAGATAAACGCACCAATTTTCTAGCTTCGAGTGAATTTTGCTTGCGCTGCGTGGGCGCTTTCATTAGAATCGCCGCCCCGCAGCCATTTTGCTAGGTTGCAGTACTAAATAGACCCCATTTAAGTGGACAGTTATCATGAAAAGAACATTTCAGCCCAGCGTCATCAAGCGCAAGCGCACCCACGGTTTCCGCGCCCGTATGGCTACCAAAAATGGACGCGCTGTACTCTCTCGTCGCCGTGCCAAAGGCCGCAAGCGTTTAGCTGCGTAATCAACCTCTAGCGAGGTCGCTGTGTGTCTATACGCCCACAGCTCAGAGGTTTGAGAGTGACTTTTAACCGCTACCAGCGGTTACTTAAACCAGCAGAATTCAAAGCAGTGTTTGACCGCAATAAAGTACGTGCGGGCAACGCTGCTTTTTTGTTGTTAGTGTTACCCAATCAGCTAGATCACTCTAGGTTGGGTCTAGTGGTTGGCAAGAAGGCACTTAAAAGCGCCGTCGACAGAAATAGAGTGAAACGGATTGTGCGAGATCGGTTTCGTCACTTTTGCTTTGCAACACCCGTCGATGTTATTTTTCTCGCCCGCCCCGGCATTGCCGATAAAGACAAAGAATCGTGGTCGCGGCGCATTCCCTCAGAGTTTGACAATATTAATCGGCAACTTACCAAGCTGGAAGGTGCGGGGTGAAGTTATCTGATCTGCCCAAGGCTTCGGCAATCAAGCTAATTAGAGGCTACCAGTTAGCGGTAAGCCCTTGGCTGGGTAACAACTGCAGATTCTCTCCGAGCTGCTCTCACTATGCGGTCGAAGCAGTTCAGTTACATGGTCTACTAAAGGGGGGTTACCTTAGTTGTCGGAGAATTATAAAATGCCACCCCTTTCACCCTGGTGGTGTTGATCTGGTGCCACCATTGAAGGATGGTGCAGTCAGCGATCGAGGACAAAAACAACCGAGCACTTCACAGTGCGAGGCAGCTCACCCTACAAAAGAGTCTTAATAATGGATTGGCAACGAAACGGTTTATTGGCAGGAATGTTGGTCGTCACTCTGCTTCTTTTTAATCAGTGGTTAGATTTTTCTGAGCAGCGTGAACCCGCATTGGTCGAACAACAACTGCTGGTACCCGGCCAAACAACATCGCCTGAAAGTCTATCAATCGCCCCGTCAAGTCAGTTAACTACCGGTAATGATCTTCCTGTTGTGGATTCGATTCCCGCAATGCAGGAATTGACCGATTGGAGCAATACTCGTTTAGTTAATGTTGAAAGCAAACTCTACAGTGCGGTGATAGATACACACGGTGGTGATATTGTTCAGATACAGCTAAAACAACACCTGACCAAACCTGCCTCTAAAGGTGGCCAGCCATTTACTCTACTGACGCGTACAGAAAATAACACTTATATTGCCAAGAGCGGTCTGGTGGGACGCAATGCCACCGATACCCGCGAGGGAAGACCACAATTTATCGTTGCCCGAGATTCGGTGGATGTGACTTCAGGGGTTGAGCAACTCGACCTGGTGACGCGTCAACAAGGCGTTGTGCTGACAAAGCGTTTCACCTTCAGTCCCGATAGTTATCAGATAGGCGTTGAATACCTCATTGAAAACCTCACCCAAGCACCTTGGAGTGCGGTCTTCTACGGGCAGATTAACCGCGATTCACATAAACCGCTGGTCAATGCTACTGGCGTGCAGCCCTATTTGGGTGCAGCTCTGCGCACAGCGGAAAAAAATTATCGCAAAGTCAGTTTTGGCGATATGTCCGACGAGAAGCTTGAAGAGAGTATCCAGGGTGGCTGGGTGGCTATGCTGCAGCATTATTTTATCGGTGCTTGGGTCCCCGATCAGAATGCTACCAACCACTTCTCTTTGCGCAAAGTAGCCGGACAAGATCTCTACGTAATGGGCTACACCAGTGACCCTATAGAAGTTGCTGCGGGTCAATCAGGTAGTTACAAAACTTCTTTTTACGCAGGCCCTAAAGATCAGGACTCGCTCGCAGAGTTAGCAGAATATCTCGATCTCACCATTGATTACGGTTTCCTGTGGATGTTGGCAAAACCCATTTTTACCCTGATGCAGTGGATTCATGACCTGGTCGGCAATTGGGGTTGGTCGATTATTTTGCTCACAGTAGTAATAAAACTTGTGCTTTATCCGCTCTCTGCAGCCAGCCTTAAATCAATGGCCAAGATGCGTAAGTTGCAGCCTGAAATGGCTCGCCTCAAAGAGCTTTACGGTGACGACAGGCAGAAGATGTCTGGTGAACTCATGGGCTTGTATAAAAAGCACAAGGTTAATCCTGCCGGTGGTTGCCTGCCGGTGCTATTGCAGATGCCGGTATTTATCTCCCTTTACTGGGTTCTACTGGAAAGCGTTGAGATACGCCACTCTTCGTTCATTTTCTGGTTGACCGATCTCAGTGCCAAAGATCCCTATTTCGTTTTGCCGCTAATTATGGGCGCTAGTATGTTCTTTATGCAGCGGCTACAACCCATGCCGCCCGATCCCATGCAGGCGAAAATTATGCAGATCATGCCGATCGCATTCACCTTCTTCTTTATGTTGTTCCCGGCGGGTTTGGTTCTTTACTGGACCACCAACAACTTGCTATCTATGGCCCAGCAGCTCTTTGTCAACCGTCAAATAGAGAGCGGTAAAGGCTAGCCTGTTGCTCGCTAATCAGCGCGACACCATAGCCGCTGTTGCTACACCACCCGGGCGAGGTGGTGTTGGCATTGTGCGGCTTTCTGGGCCGCAATCGCTAGCTATTGGCGAGCAGGTTTGCGGGATCAGTCTCAAACCACGCCACGCCCATTTCAGTGAGTTCAGAGATGCCCACGGCCTAGTGATAGACCAAGGTGTGGCCCTCTCTTTTGTCGGACCACACTCATTTACCGGCGAAGATGTAGTTGAGTTACAAGGGCATGGAGGCCCTGTTATTCTAGATTTGCTGCTTGCCCGGCTGCTTGAGTTGGGTGCTCGCCAAGCCCGTCCTGGCGAATTTAGTGAGCGTGCCTTCCTCAACGATAAACTCGATCTCACCCAGGCAGAAGCTATCGCGGATCTGATTGACGCCAGCAGCCAATCGGCAGCTCGTTCAGCCTTGCGTTCACTGCAAGGAGATTTCTCCAGAGAAGTCGAAGGTTTACTTCTCGACATGACCCGCCTGCGCGTCTATGTGGAAGCTGCCATAGACTTCCCGGAAGAGGAGATCGACTTTCTTGCCGATACTGCGCTGCACAGCAAGATCGAATCGCTGATATTGAGTTTAAAAACGACACTGGCCGGCGCTCGCGAAGGCGCTCTGTTGCGCGACGGCATAAAGGTGGTGTTAGCTGGGCGACCCAACGCGGGTAAGTCGAGTCTGCTCAACTGTCTAGCGGGGCGTGACACAGCTATTGTTACCGATCAAGCCGGAACGACCCGAGATATTTTGCGCGAACAACTGGTGCTCGATGGACTCCCTATAGAGATAGTCGATACTGCGGGGCTTCGTGAGAGTACCGATGTTGTCGAGCAGGAAGGCATTAAGCGCGCTCGCAGTGAGATCGATTCTGCCGATCTATGTATTTTGTTGCTCGACGATGAGAAACTGCACAAAGCACTGCAGCCACCTGAATTAAGCGCACTTTTATCCGAGCTTCTCGGCAGCGATGGGCTGCGTGAACGCACAGTGGTGGCGTTAAATAAAATAGATCTCTACCAGAGCCAAGCAGGGCGGTTGACTGCCGATTATCCGTTTTATGCTGTCTCAGCATCTTCGGGTGCAGGTATAACTGAACTGGTAGATGAGATCAAAACCCTGGCAGGGTTTAGTGGCCACGAGGGCGGCGGCTTTTCAGCGCGGCGCAGACACACAGATGCCCTACAGCGCGCCTTGCAACTCGTAGAACACGGCTATCAACACCTTTTGGCAACATCTGCGGGGGAACTGCTCGCCGAAGATCTCAGGTTTGCACAGCAAGCGTTAGGTGAGATAACTGGGGCAATGAGTAGTGACGATCTGCTGGGTGAAATTTTCTCATCCTTCTGCATTGGCAAATGACCGTCGGCTCTTTTGACCTAAATAGTCACTTTAGTCATATTATTTCACCCCAACGCGGCGCTTCACTGTGCGCCCTGTTCAATAAAAGCGTTTTTTTCCAAAATCACACGAAGTCCGCATGGTTATAAACAAACTTATACACAGTTTTGGTTATTATTTGACCATTGTATTGGTTTTTTTTGTGGACATCTTTCTCGGGTTGATTTTTTAACTGATTGTTTTTTATAGTTATAATTAAAAAAGGGGGAAATTCTTTGGCGCCCAGCCATGTGGATAACCCAATAATTTACGGTTAGAATGGTCGCCCAATAAAAATCCGCCAAACACCGTGGGAAAACAGTGTTTAGTGCAATAATATAAAGATTGAGAGGGATCCTTGTTCGAATCTATCTGGCAGCAATGCCAACAGCGATTGCAGCTTGAGTTGCCGCCCCAGCAGTACACTACTTGGATTAAGCCGCTTTCCGTTAACGGGGCGGGCAATGTCCTCTCATTGCGTGCTCCCAACCGCTTTATTCAGGAGTGGGTTGAAAACAAGTACCGCGAGCGAATACAAGAGTTGGTGGTTGCCTTGGGCTACGCCGACACCTCTGTCGAGGTAGCTTCGCAAACAGAAGTAGGGCGCAGCCCCCTAGGCGCACAAGCAATGCCTACCACTCCTGCGCATGCCACGCAGTCCGAGTTATCTGAAGAGAGTATTACACCCGCTATTGATCTCCATCGCGGTGAGACACCCATCACAGCGAGTCATGTTATAGAGACACCAGCGCAGCCGCGCATAGAGGCCCCAGCCATCATTACCTCGGCGGCTGAGCGCAGTATGCGTAGCAACTTAATGGAAAATTATACTTTTGACAGTTTTGTTGAGGGTAAATCCAATCAGTTGGCTTTTGCTGCAGCCCAGCAAGTGGCGGAGAACCCCGGTGGATCCTACAACCCCCTGTTTATTTATGGCGGGGTAGGCTTGGGTAAAACCCACCTCATGCACGCAGTAGGTAACGCTTTGCGTCTGCGCAAGCCCAACGCCAAGATTGTCTACTTGCACTCCGAGCGGTTTGTCGCCGATATGGTGAAGGCGTTGCAGTTAAAGGCCATCGACGAGTTTAAGCGTTTTTACCGCTCCGTGGATGCACTGCTGATTGATGATATTCAATTTTTTGCTGGAAAAGATCGCTCTCAGGAGGAGTTTTTTCACACTTATAACGCCTTGCTCGAGGGTGGCCAACAGATGATCCTCACTAGCGATCGCTACCCTAAAGAGATAGAAGGGGTTGAGGAGCGCTTAAAATCACGCTTTGGCTGGGGTCTAACGGTGGCTGTCGAACCACCCGAACTCGAGACACGGGTGGCGATTTTAATGAACAAAGCGGAGCAGGGCGGTATGGCTTTGTCGCGCGACGCAGCCTTCTTTATTGCCCAGCGTATTCGCTCTAATGTTCGCGAGCTTGAGGGTGCGCTCAAGCGGGTGATGGCGCATGCCCAGTTTACCCGTCGCGCTATCGATATAGATCTAATCCGCGAGTCTTTAAAAGACTTGTTGGCACTCCAAGATAAGCTGGTTACCATAGACAACATTCAGAAAGTAGTGGCTGACTACTACCAGATGAAGTTGTCCGATCTGCTCTCAAAGCGTCGCACTCGCTCGGTGGCAAGACCCCGGCAAGTGGCGATGGCTCTGGCCAAGGAGTTGACCTCACACAGTTTGCCAGAAATTGGCGAGGGTTTTGGTGGTCGCGATCACACAACGGTACTGCATGCATGCCGAAAAATTAAAGAGTTGGAGGCGGCGGACCGGGAGTTGGCTCGCGATCTAAAAAACCTTTATAGAACGCTCTCAACATAAATTAAGTAATTGATTTAAAAGGTAAAAAAATGAAATTCAGACTAGAAAGAGAAGCCCTTCTGAAGCCTTTGCAGATGGTGGTTGGGGTGGTGGAGCGTCGCCAGACACTGCCCATACTCTCCAATGTGCTGCTCGCTCTGCGCGATGGACGCCTGTCAATTACTGCAACCGATCTTGAAGTTGAAATAGTCGGTTATGCCGCTGTCGATGGAGAGTTGGAAGAGGGTGAGGTCACCGTCCCCGCTCGAAAATTCATGGACATTTGCCGCTCTCTGCCCGATCAGGCGGAGATTACTTTCAGTAGTGCTGATGGCCGTGCCCAGGTCAAAAGCGGCCGCAGTCGCTTTACCCTCTCCACGCTGCCCGCCAATGAGTTTCCTTCTGTTGATGGTGGTGAGAGCTCAGCAACCGTCTCTATCCAGTCTGTCGACCTCAAGCGATTGATTGATGCCACGGCCTTTGCGATGGCCCAGCAAGATGTGCGTTATTATTTGAACGGTATGCTTTGGGAGATTAGCGAAGCCAATTTGCGTGTGGTGGCTACCGATGGCCACCGCATGGCCCTGGCCGACCACCCTTGTGCCAGCAGTGTTTCAGAGACAACCAAATCGATCTTGCCGCGCAAAGGGGTGGTGGAGTTGGCGAGACTTTTGTCTGACGACGAGTTAATCCAAGTACAGCTGGGTAACAACCACCTGCGCATTGCCACTGCAGGCTTTCAGTTTATCTCCAAGCTGGTCGACGGCGCTTACCCTGACTATGAGCGCGTGTTGCCCAAAGGTGGGGATAAAGTTATTGAAGGTAATCGAGCCGAGCTCAAGCAGGCGTTTAGTCGCACAGCTATTCTCTCCAATGAAAAGTATCGCGGCATCAAACTCAATCTTGCCCACGACCAGCTTTTGCTGACCGCCAATAACCCCGAGCAGGAGCAGGCCGAGGAAGAGGTCGCGGTGAGCTACGCAGGAACCGAATTGGAGTTGGGTTTCAATGTCAGCTATTTGATAGATGTCGTCAATGCGCTCAAAGGTGAGAGTATTCGCCTTACCCTGGCCGATGCCAACAGCAGCGCTTTGATTGAAGACCCCGACAGCAGTGGTGCCGTCTATGTAGTTATGCCTATGAGGCTCTGAAAGAGCGAAGCGAAACGCCTCGAGTAGCGCCGTGCACCTATCTCGGCTCGATCTATTTGCACTGCGCAACCTGGCAGAGGTGCGTCTGCAGTGCAATCCGCACAGCAATATCCTTTTTGGACAGAACGGAAGCGGCAAAACCAGTCTTTTAGAGGGGTTGTCGCTTCTGAGTCGAGCGCGCTCGTTTCGCCAGCGCGATCCCAAGACATTGATTAATTATGAGGCTCAAGAGCTGGTGGTCTCTGCCCGTTGCGAGCCTGCCGCTGGTGCAGAGCTTTCGCAGCCGTTCACCTTGGGTATCAAACGGCCGCGCACAGGTTCCGCTCAGGCCCGACACAACGGCCAACCTGTCGCCAGTGCACTAGACCTTTCATCACTGCTCCCCCTTCAAATTATCGAGCCGCAAAGCTTCTCTCTGCTGGAGGGAGGGCCCCTGCAACGCCGTCAGTTTATTGATTGGGGTGTGTTCCATGTGGAACAGGGCTATAAGAGTCACTGGAGAGCCTATCAACGTGGTTTAAAACAGCGCAATGAGCTGCTTCGGCGTGGTAGAATAAGCGATGAATTGTTGGCTCCTTGGAGCGCCATAATTGCAGAGCACGGTGCAGCTCTGGGTCAATTCCGAGAGGAGTACCTTGCAGCGCTGGCGCCACTGGTCACTGAGCAATTGTCGCGCTTTGGTGCGCTGGGTGAGGTCGCACTGGTTTATCAGCCGGGTTGGTCGCTAGAGTATGCCAGCTTGCTTGAAGCCCTGGAGGCATCACAGGGTCGTGACAGGCGCCGAGGCATGACAACGGTGGGCCCCCATCGCGGTGAGCTGCGAGTGCTTGTGGCAGGTCGCGTCGCCTCTGAGGTCTTGTCGCGTGGTGAGATCAAGTTGTTGGTCTACGCGCTGAAGTTGGCACAAGCGCAGCTGTACGCGCACAGATGCGGTGAGCCTTGCGTTCTGGCTATTGACGATCTGCCGGCAGAGCTAGACTACAGACATCGCGGAGAGGTTTTGGCGGCTGTTGCTGCACTGCAGGGACAAAGTTTTATAACAGGAGTGGATAGGGCGGATTTTTCCCCATTTCACCAAGAGATTGGGTCAGCTTCGATGTTCCATGTGGAACACGGGGCTGTCACAGCAGAGAGAGAGTAGCGGCGCAAATCGCCGATAAGGGAGTGAAGACCATGAGTGAAGATACCGACCAGAAGGGCTATGACTCTTCCAGTATTAAGGTGCTTAAAGGGCTAGATGCGGTCCGCAAGCGACCTGGCATGTATATCGGCGATACTGATGACGGTACTGGCCTCCATCACATGGTGTTTGAAATCGTCGATAACTCTATCGATGAGGCGTTGGCTGGCCACTGCAGTGAGATCCGCGTAGTGATCCATCCCGATGAATCTGTCTCTGTCTCAGATAATGGGCGCGGCATACCCACTGAAATGCACGAGGAGGGCGTATCGGCGGCTGAGGTTATCATGACAGTCCTTCACGCCGGTGGTAAGTTTGATGATAACACTTACAAGGTCTCTGGTGGCCTTCACGGTGTGGGTGTCTCTGTGGTAAACGCACTCTCTGAGAAGCTGCGCTTAACCATTAAGCGCGGCGGTGAAGTGTTTGAGCAGGAGTATTCCCACGGTGTACCACAGGCACCCTTGAAGGTTGTTGGCAAAACAGAGGAGAGCGGTACAACGGTCCATTTTGTTCCCTCTGAAGAGACATTTACCAACATTGAATTCCATTTCGAAATTCTCGCTAAGCGGTTGCGCGAGCTCTCTTTTCTGAATTCCGGTGTCTGTATTGTGCTTCATGACGAGCGCAGCGGCAAAGAGGAAACCTATCAGTACGAAGGGGGTCTGAGCGCGTTTGTTGAGTACCTCAACGTCAATAAGAGTGCAGTGAACTCGGTGATTCACTTCACCTCACAGCGCGAGGACGGCATTGGCGTAGAGGTGGCATTGCAGTGGAACGACACCTTCCAAGAGAACCTGCACTGTTACACCAATAATATTCCTCAGCGCGATGGCGGCACCCACTTGGCGGGGTTCCGTGCGGCGCTAACCCGCTGCTTGAACAGCTATATTGAAAAAGAGGGGATTGGCGCCAAAGCCAAGATTGCTACAACAGGGGATGATGCGCGCGAGGGTTTAACTGCGATTATCTCTGTTAAGGTCCCAGATCCTAAGTTCTCCTCGCAGACCAAAGATAAGTTGGTCAGCTCCGAGGTGAAGACGGCGGTAGAGCAGGAGATGGGCGAAAAGTTCTCTGACTACTTGATGGAGTTTCCCCAGGAAGCAAAATTGGTCGTCGGCAAGATGATCGATGCGGCGCGCGCGCGCGAAGCTGCCCGCAAAGCGCGCGAAATGACTCGCCGCAAAGGGGCGTTGGATATTGCCGGCCTGCCAGGCAAGTTAGCTGACTGCCAAGAGAAAGATCCGGCACTCTCTGAACTCTATCTGGTGGAGGGTGACTCGGCGGGCGGTTCTGCTAAGCAGGGCCGCGACCGCAGAACTCAGGCGATCCTGCCACTCAAGGGTAAAATTCTCAATGTAGAGAAGGCGCGTTTCGACAAAATGTTATCGAGCGCCGAGGTTGGCACTTTGATTACCGCGCTGGGTTGCGGTATTGGCAAAGACGAATTTAATCTAGAAAAACTGCGCTATCACACAGTGGTCATCATGACGGATGCGGACGTCGATGGGTCGCATATTCGCACCCTGTTGCTGACGTTTTTCTTTAGACAGATGCGCGAGTTGATCGAGAACGGACATATATTTATTGCCCAGCCACCTCTCTATAAGGTGAGCCGCGGTAAGAGCGAGCAATACATTAAAGACGATGCGGCAATGACCGCTTACTTGACGGGCAAGGCACTCGATGACGCCGCTTTGCACGTCAATCCGACAGCGCCTGCGATTCAGGGTTCGGCGCTAGAGAGTCTGGTCGCCCAGTACCGCAAAGTAATGGCATTGATCGAGCGTATGTCTCAAGCTTACCCCACTGCAATCCTCAACGCGCTGGTGCACGGCCAGGCGCTGAGCGCTGAGCAACTCACCGACAGCGCTCAGGTCGAAGAGTGGGCGGCGGCTCTGCAGCTGCAGTTGGCCGAACTGGACAACGGTTCACACCGTTACTCAGTTGCTGTGCGTGAGAACAGCGAACAGAGTCTATACGAGCCGGTGATTACAATCACCGCTCACGGTGTGCCTACGGATTTTGCCTTGCAGCGCCATTTCTTTGAATCGAGTGAATACCGCATCATGACTGAACTCGGCGCAACGCTGTATGGACTGATCGAAGAGGGCGCCACTGTGCGCCGCGGAGAGCGTCAGCAGAGCGTTGCCACATTCGGTGAGGCACTGGAGTGGTTAATGGCAGAATCGCGCCGAGGAATTAATACACAGCGCTACAAAGGGCTCGGCGAGATGAACCCAGAGCAGTTGTGGGAGACCACCATGGACCCAGAGGGTCGACGCATGTTGCGCGTCACCATCGAAGATGCGATTGCCGCCGACCAGATGTTCACTACACTGATGGGTGATCACGTTGAACCGCGCCGCGCCTTCATCGAGACCAACGCACTCTCGGTGGTTAATCTGGATGTCTAGTAAGCCATTGATTATAAAGGGCTAATTGATTTTTTTGGCTTGCTGGTGCGCCCACTCTTGGGCGCGCAGCGTCAATGCTCTAGGGTCTTCACCGGCAGTTTCGATAGGCTCGCCGATGACTACGGTAATCACCCCGGGCTGTTTGCGCCAACTCTCAACTGGCCAGCAGATACCGGCGTTGTGATAGACCGGTAAAATTGCACTGCCAGCCGCTTTGGCGAGGGCTGCACCGCTGGTTTTGTAGGGTTGTAAGGTCTGGCTGGTGCGTCGAGTCCCCTCGGGGTAGATAATCACGCTACTGCCCGCCTTGAGCCGGGCGCGTCCGGCGCGCAAAACGTGCCGAATTGCGCCGCCTGGGTTGCCGCGGCTGATGGCGATGGGTTTGGTGGTGGCCAGCGCCCAGCCAAATAGAGGGATGCGCAGCAACTCGCGCTTCAATATGAAGGCCATTGGTTGGAACAGCTGCCAGAAAAAGAAGGTCTCCCAGGTACTCTGGTGGTTGCTGAGGATTACCACGGGATCAGCGGGGATGCTTGCTCGGCCGATGACTTCGACTTTTACCCCACAACAGAGCCGCAGCCAGAGCATGATTGCCCGCGAGCTCAATGCAGCGAGACGCTGTGAGATCAGCCCAGGCCACCAAAACAGCAGGCAGCTAATAGCACTGCCGATAATCACAATAGCCAGAAAGCCGATCTGAAAGAGCAGCGAGCGCAGCGAGTTTAGTAGCTGCATTTAAGCGCCTGCAAGTTGTGAAATATCGGCTATTGATAAGAACTGCGCGCGCAGCTCGGTGAGTAGTGCAAGCCGGTTTTGACGGGTTCGGTCGTCTTCGCAGTTAACCATGACTTGATCAAAAAACTGGTCTACCGGCTGCTGCAGTGACGCCAGTTCAACCAGTGCTTGTCGATAGTTGCCGGCAGCCAATAGTTGCTCGAGTTGGGGGCGCAGGTTGGCCAGTTGGCTGGCCAACAGCTGTTCGGCAGGCTCGCTCAACAGCTCACTTGAAACACTACCGGCGGCGCCTGAGTCGCCACTCTGTTTAGCGAGAATGTTAGCAACACGCTTGTTTGCGGCCGCCAGTGCCTGAGCTTCTGGAAGGGTTTCAAAATGCGCCACAGCGCGCACTCGATGATCGATATCCAAGGGGTTACGCGCACCACTTTTCAGTACGGCGTTGAGGCAGGCAATATTTATTTCTTCATCTCGATAGTAACCTTCTAAGCGCTCCAAGATGTAAGTTAGCGCTAACCTCTCAAAGTTATCTGCGGGTTTTTCAAGAGGTTGTGCGGCAGCCGCTAGTGCGACTAACTCGGCCAAATCGATATCCATTTGGCCCTCTATCAAAGTGCGCAAGACTCCGAGGCTGGCGCGGCGCAATGCGAACGGATCTTTGGAGCCGGTCGGCGGTTGGCCGATAGCAAAAATCCCGGTGATGGTATCGAGGCGATCGGCAATCGCCACCGCTCTGCCAGCCGCCGTTGAGGCGATGGAATCGCCGGCGAAGCGCGGTAAGTATTGCTCGTAAATCGCTTCGGCGACAGCGTCGGATTCACCGTTGGCGCGGGCGTAGTAGCGCCCCATGACACCCTGTAAGTCGGCAAACTCACCGACCATGTCGCTGATTAGATCAGCCTTGCACAGCGCCCCGGCGCGGGCGGCACTCTCAGCGGCTGCATCTTCAACGGCGGCAGTTCGGCTTATGGCCGCTGCCAGTGTGGCGACTCGTTCACTCTTATCAAAAAGGGAGCCCAGCTGCGCTTGGAAAATGACGCTGCGCAGATCTTCGCGGCGTTGGTTGAGGGGTATTTTCAAATCATTGCTGTAAAAGAATGCAGCATCGGCAAGACGCGGGCGGATGACCCGCTCGTTGCCCGCTACCACTTTTGCTGGGTCGCGACTCTCAATGTTGGCAACCGTTATGAAGTAGGGTAGCAGTTCACCTTCGCCGTTGGTGATGTGGAAATACTTTTGATGGCTGGCCATCGAAGAGATGAGTGCTTCGGCGGGCACCTGGAGGAATTCGTCATCAAAACGGCCGCGCAGAGGTACTGGCCACTCATTGAGCGAGGCGACTTCGTCGAGCAGATCCGGATCGACCACTGCGATACCGTCGACCTCTCTGGCCAGCGCGTCTATGCGCTCGCTGATGAGTTGGCGGCGCTCAGCGCCATCGACCATGACAAAGTGCTCGCGCAGCTGTTCGCGATAGCGTGCAGGGCTTTCAACAGTGAAGGCTTCGGGAGCATGGAAGCGGTGGCCGCGACTCTCTCTGCCACTGGGGACATCGAGAAGCTGCATGTCAACGACATTGTCTCCCAACAGCGCCACTAGCCATTTGATCGGGCGGACGAATTCGGCGCGGCTATCGCCCCAGCGCATGCGCTTGGGTATGGGCAGGGCTTGCAGTGCTTGCGCAGCAATCTCTTGCAGCACTTCGGCACTCTTGGCACCGGCAATCGTTTGCGTTACCGAGAGCTTATCTTGCTGACCATCGGAAGCACTGAACTCGGCCAGTCGCTCCAGGGGTATGTGGTTTTTAGTGGCGAACGCGACGCCCGCTTTGGTGGGCGCGCCGTCGCTGTCAAAGGCCACCTTGAGCGGCGGCCCCCACTGGGTCACCTCACTGTCCGGGGCCGCTGATGACAACTCGTCAATAATGACGGCTAGCCTGCGAGGTGCAGCAAAGTAGTGGCAGCCTGAGTGAGCTATATTGAGCTCGGTGAGTCTTTTTTGTATCTCGACAGCTAGCGCATTGCCAAGAGTCTCCAAGACGGTGGGCGGCAGCTCTTCGGTGCCAATTTCGATCAGCAGGGGTTGGCTATCATGGCTCATGCGGGCTGCTCCTGTTTTTTCGCCTGCAAGGCTTGGTAGCGCTCTAGCGCTTCAGCCCCAATTGAGGGTTCAGCCAGCGGGAAGCCGCGCTCAGCGCGCGAGGCAAAGTAACCCTCGGCAACTGCGCGAGCCAGTTTGCGAACACGCAAAATGTAGCGCTGTCGCTCGGTCACTGAGATCGCGTGGCGTGCATCGAGCAAATTAAACGTGTGGGAGGCTTTCATCACCATCTCATAGGCGGGCAATGGCAGTTTGTTATCAACCAGTTTCACTGCGTCGCGCTCGTACTGTTCAAAGCAGTTAAACAAAAAAGGCACATCGGCGTGCTCGAAGTTGTAAGTCGACTGCTCGACCTCGTTTTGATGAAAGACATCACCGTAGGTGACCGGACCATGCGGGCCCTGTGCCCAGATGAGGTCATAGACACTGTCGACTCCCTGCACATACATGGCCAGACGCTCCAACCCGTAGGTAATTTCGCCGGTGACTGGATAGCACTCGAGGCCGCCAGCTTGTTGGAAGTAAGTAAATTGCGATACCTCCATACCGTTCAGCCACACCTCCCAGCCGAGTCCCCAGGCGCCGAGAGTAGGAGACTCCCAGTTGTCCTCGACAAAGCGCACATCGTGGGTGAGCGTATCTATACCGAGCGCATTGAGCGATTGCAGGTAGAGCTCCTGAAAATCGTCAGGGGAGGGCTTCATGACGACTTGAAACTGATAGTAGTGTTGCAGGCGATTGGGGTTTTCACCGTAGCGACCATCGGTGGGTCGGCGCGAGGGTTGCACGTAGGCACTGTTCCAGCGCTCAGGTCCAATGGCGCGCAAAAAAGTCGCGGGGTGGAATGTTCCGGCACCCACTTCCATGTCTAGAGGTTGCAAGACCACACAGCCTTGTTGCGCCCAAAATTGTTGCAGGCGCAAGATAAGTTCTTGAAAGGTGGCCGGTGCTGCTGCAGTGGCGCTAGGTGCAGAGTTTGAAGGGGAAGCAGGTGTCGTCACAGGGATCGCTCTCTAAAAAAATACGCTGACAATTATACGGGGGTAGTACGATAAAGAAAGGTGCGGCAGTAGTTTTGTCAGTGCGCCAAAGCGGTGGTTTAACCGCTATAATGGCTGGCAACCGGAAACCCGATCGACCCTTTACACCGCCTTTCTGAGCAGGAGCTGTGTGTGACACGAGAACACTTAATTATCTTCCCGCTGCGCCTGCTAGGCTGGTTGCCACTGAGTCTGTTGCGCAGTCTGGGCTCACTATTGGGCTGGCTGCTCTACCGCAGTAACAGCGCGACAGTGCGAGTTATGCGCTGCAATATTGCACTCTGTTTTCCCGAGTTGACCGCCGAACAACAAGAGCAGCGAGTAAAGGCGCGGGCGCGCGATTTGACGACTCTGTTCTTTGAAACTCTCGCGGTCTGGAACCGCTCGCCGGCCTGGTTGGCGCGACATATTGTCGATTTATCGGGTGTCGACCAGCTTGAAGCCGCTATAGCAGAGAGAAAGGGGGTGGTGCTAATTGCGCCGCACCACGGCAACTGGGAAGTGATAGGTATGTGGGCAGCTCAGCGCGCAGCGATGACTTCGCTCTACGACCCGCCCAGCTCTAAAGCGTTTCATGATTGGATCAAGTCTGCCCGCGAGAGGATTGGTGCCAAGGTGTTGCCGACCGATGTGCGCGGTGTTGCCGGAGTGATCAAAGCGTTAAAGCGCGGAGAGATCACCGGAATATTGCCAGATCAACAACCGCCAGCCACCAGCGGTGAATTTGCGCCATTTTTTGGACATCCCGCGCGCACCATGACGCTGGTCGGTAATCTGCTCAAGCGCACAGAGGCCAATGCGTTTATGGTCTCAGCGGTGCGTGTCAAAGGGGGCTGGGCGCTGCATGCACTGCCACCAAACGAGCAGCTCTGGTCTGCTGATCAAGACGCTTCTTTGGCGGCTTTAAACCAAGGCGTCGAGGCGATAATCGATTTGGCGCCCGAGCAGTATCAGTGGGAGTACAAGCGTTTTCGAGCCCAACCGGCTGGCTCGCCAAGCCTCTACCCATCGCGCTGGTGAGCGGTGCGCTGCAAATTCAATAACGGCTGAACAGTGACAGGAGAGTGCGATGAAATTTGACAATATCTTGCAAACTATTGGCGATACACCGGTTGTGCGCCTAAACCGTCTGTTTGATGATCGCATAGAGGCTTGGATGAAAGTCGAGCGGTTTAATCCCGGTTCAAGCATTAAGGATCGTATTGCGCTGGCCATGATCGAGACCGCCGAGCGCGATGGTCTGTTGCGCGAAGATACCACCATTATTGAGCCAACGTCCGGCAATACCGGTATCGGTTTGGCGATGGTCTGTGCGGTGAAAGGTTACCGTTTAATTTTGACTATGCCCGAATCGATGTCGATAGAGCGACGCAAAATATTGAAAGCCTACGGTGCTGAGCTGGTTTTGACCGCCAAAGAGCTGGGGATGGGTGGCGCTATTGCCGAGGCCGATAAGTTGTCCGCAGCCACTGCCAATAGCTGGGTGCCTTCACAGTTCGCTAATCCAGCCAACTCTGAAGTGCATCGTTTGACCACGGCGCGCGAGATTCTTGCCGACTTTCCCGAGGGTCTCGACTACATCATTACCGGTGTCGGCACTGGCGGCCATATCACTGGAGTAGCCGAGGCACTCAAACCGCACTGGCCCGATCTCAAGGTCATAGCGGTAGAACCTGCGGCTTCCCCGGTATTGAGTGGCGGCGCCAAGGGGCTGCATCGCCTGCAGGGCATTGGCGCTGGATTTGTACCAGAGGTCTACAACGCCGAGTGTGTCGACGGCGTTATCGGTGTGGATGAGGGCGACGCCTTTGCTATGACGGTGCGCGCAGCCAAAGAAGAGGGGCTGTTGGTGGGTATTTCTTCAGGGGCTTCACTGGCGGCTGTTGCCGATTGTGCACCGCAGTTGCCGGCCGGCAGCAAAGTCTTAGTGTTTAGTTACGATACAGGTGAACGTTATCTCTCCATTGACGACCTGTTTCAGGGCTGAACAGCGCGACAAGGCAACTGACCATTGAACGATTTGAGTAGACCGCAAAACTGGGGCCTGCAAGTTCCCTTGTGCCGGCAGAGCTACAGCGCACTGGATTGGGTTGGCGGTGCCAGCCTGTTCGCTGTGCCACCGCTGTGGCGCAGTTGGTTGTCAGCCAATCAGTCGCTTACCGCACAGTTAAAAAAACTCTCCGCAGGAGATTTTAGGGTCGAGCTGTTGCGCCAAGAGATAGCCCAACCGCACGCAGATGAGCGCTCTCAGCTCAACTTAGCCCCACGCCAATTGGCCATGATTCGCGAGGTTTTACTGTACGGCTGTGGTCGGCCGTGGGTATTGGCTCGCACCGTAGTGCCGCTCGCTACGCTCTCCGGCCCGCTAGCTCATTTGCGCCGTTTGGGAACACGCCCGCTCGGTGAGGCACTGTTTGCGCAGCGCTCTCTGCAGCGCTCGGGCTTTGAGTTCGCCGACTGCCGAAATCTGCACTTTGAGGTTCCAGCACACTACGGCCGGCGCTCCAGATTTACCGTTGCACAGCGGCCGCTACTGGTCGCCGAAATATTCTTAGAGCCGTTCTCAAAAAAAATAAAAGACAAAGAAGAAAGCATTACATGAAAGTAAGCACTTACTTAAAAACTAACCCTTGGATCCGTCTGATGCGCTTAGATCGGCCAATAGGCACTTATCTATTGTTGTGGCCGGCGGGTTGGGCCGTGCTTTTAACCACTGCCGGTCAGCCGGATATGGCACTTGTCGGTGTGGTGGCCGCGGGTGTTTTGGTGATGCGCGCCGCCGGCTGTGTCGTCAACGATTTCGCAGACCGCCACTGGGACGGCGAGGTCGAGCGGACGGCGCTGAGGCCACTGGCAAGTGGTGAGATCGCCCCGCGCGCAGCGCTATTGCTGTTTTTCTCGCTGCTCTTGGTGGCACTGCTATTGGTTTTGAGTGCCGGCTCTAGCGAGACTTTGTGGTGGGCGGCTGCCGGTGCGGCACTGACTGCACTCTACCCGTTTTGCAAACGTTTCACCCATCTGCCGCAGCTGATACTGGGGCTCTGTTGGGCCTGGTGCGTGCCGATTATCTTTTCACTGCAAGGTGACATGGCGTCGCGCAGCCTCTTCGATGTGGTGCCACTGTTTGTAGCCGTACTGCTCTGGACTATCGCGTTTGATACTTTTTACGCTATGGTCGATCGCGATGACGATCTGCGTGTAGGGATAAAATCGACAGCTGTCTGGGCAGGTCACAGAGATCTCTGGCTGATCGGCTTGTGTCAATTGGGCGCTCTGGTGGCCCTGGCTGCGGCTGGCTATCACTATCAGCGCGGTGGATTTTTTGCCCTCGGCGCAGCGGTCGCCGCTGGGCTATTTATGCGCCAGCTGTGGTGGGCGCGCGGGCGCGACAGAGAAGCTTGTTTTAAAGCGTTCCTGAATAACCACTGGGTTGGCTTGTGGTTGTTCGTGATGCTGTTGGCCGATTACCGCTGGGAGATGGTTGGCAGTTAACCGGGATCGCGACAAAACGCCGGCTTGCCAGGCTTGCTCATGGCGTCGCTGTAGCGGTAGCCGTCGAGGTCAAAATCCAGCAGCTGTTGGCTCTCTGTGAGACGATTTTTGATGATATAGGCGGCCATCGAGCCGCGCGCACGCTTGGCGTAAAAGCTAATTATTTTATATTCGCCGTTTTTGCGGTCGTAGAACTGCGGTGTGATCAGCGCGCCATCGAGTTGTGCAGGTTTGACTGCGCTGAAGTATTCGTTGGAGGCCAAATTTACCACAACCCCGTGTTGGCTCTCTGCGCAGGTCTGGTTGAGTTGTGCAGTGATCGCATCGCCCCAAAACTGGTAGAGATTGTTGCCGCGTTGATTGACAAATTTAGTGCCCATCTCCAATCGGTAGGGCTGCATCAGATCGAGCGGTCGCAGTACTCCATAGAGCCCTGAGAGAATGCGCAGGTGTTGCTGAGCCCATTGGAGTTCTTCGGTCGACAACTGGTTGGCATCGAGTCCCTGATAGACGTCACCCTGGAATGCGAACAGCGCCGGTTGGGCATTATCGTGGGTAAAAGGTTCTGACCAAGTTTGAAAGCGCTCGAAATTGAGTGTCGCCAGCTTGTCGCTCAATTTCATTAATCCGCCGACCTCAGCCGGTGTTAGCTGTTGCAATTGATCGATGAGCTCGCGCGACGCATCGAGCATTTGCGGCTGTGTTGCCGCCGGAAAGTTCTCCGGCCATGGGCTGGGATGGCTGTCGAGTTTTTTTGCAGGAGAGATTACTATCAACATAGCGGAGTCCTTAGCGGATGTTTCGGCGCAACAGTGAGGCTTCTATTATAGTCGCGCAGGTCGCCAGTTAAAGGGGGACGTGAGTGCATATTAAATCGTCAAGGAGAGAGCAATGCAGCGAATAGAAGAGGTCAGCCGAGCGTTACAGCGCGGCTTAGTCGCGATCGTTGTCGGCGCAGCCTTGACAGCCTGCGCAGTAAACCCAGTCACCGGAGAGCGCGAGTTGGCACTGGTCAGCGAAGCACAAGAAATTGAGCTGGGTCGAGCTAACTACGCCAACTACCGTCAGCAACAAGGCGGTGATTATACGCTCCAACCTGAGTTGAGCGACTATGTGGCGGATGTAGGGGCGCGGTTGGCCGCCTTCAGTGACAGGCCTGATCTGCCCTATGAGTTTGTGGTTCTCAATAACCCCACCGCCAATGCTTGGGCGCTACCCGGTGGCAAAATCGCTATTAATAGCGGCTTGTTGCGCCACCTTCGCGACGAGGCGCAGTTGGCCGCGGTCATCGGCCATGAAATTATCCATGCGGCGGCGCGCCACGGCGCTGCACAGATGAGCCGTTCAATGTTGCTCAATGTGGGGCTGGCAGCCATCGCGGCGGGAACTGAGGGGCAAGCTGCTGAGTGGTTGGGTACCGCCTCGCAGTATGGCGCAGCGGTTTGGATGGCTCGCTATGGCCGTGCGGACGAGCTCGAGTCTGACTATCACGGCATTAAATTAATGGTTGCCGCCGGCTACGACCCACTCGCTGCAGTAGAGTTGCAAGAGACCTTTGTTGAGCTCAGCGAAGCGCGCAGCAACGACTTCATCTCAGCGCTGTTTGCCAGCCATCCACCCTCGCAGGCGCGCGTCGATGCCAATCGCCAGCAGGTAGCAGAGCTTGGTGTGGCCGGTGAGCGCTACCGGCAGAGATACGAGCGTATGACCGCAGCGTTAACTGCCGCAGAACCCGCCTATTTGGCGGCTGAAGAGGCGGGTAAATTGCTCCGTCAAAAAGAGTATGACCAAGCGCTGGTGAAGAGCTCAGTAGCGGTAGAGCTACTGCCACAGCAGGGGCAGTTTTGGTTGTTGCGCGCAGCCATTTGGCGAGGCTTAGAGCGGCCTGATAAGGCTGAAAAAGCCCTCACTACCGCTATCCGCAAAACCCCCAAATACTTCCTGCCCTATTTGCAGCGAGCGCAGTTGCGTTGGCAGCGCGACGCAATCAGTGAAGCTGCCGCAGATTACCGCGACAGCTTCTCCCGCTTGCAGACAGCTCAAGCCGCTTACTATTTGGGGGTGATCGCACAGCGACGCGGTGATCAAGCCACTGCAGAGAGTTATTTCAGCCAGGCGGTAAAACTGGGGGGCGAGTACGGCCAGCGCGCTGCAGAGCAGAGAGCACAGTTGCGCCAACCCTGATTGGCGTACAATACTCACCGATTAGATAAGACCATGTAAGGATCACGATATTGAAAAGTGGCAATTTGGCCGGCACGGCGATGCCGGTGCGCTGGCTGTTAGTTGTTTCACAGCAGTTGCGCGGGTTGATCGACCGATTGGGTGCGCTATTGGGTTGGCTAGTTTTGGCTATGGCTGTAACGACTGCCACAGTTGTCGTGTTGCGCTATTTCTTTGAAATAGGCTCGATCGCTCTGCAAGAGAGCGTCACTTATCTGCACGCCACCGTGTTTATGTTGGGTGCGGCCTATGCGGCTCAGCGCGATCAACATGTGCGCGTGGATATTTTCTATCGCAGTTTTAGCCGTCGCAGACAGCTTTGGGTCAACCTGATCGGCACACTACTGTTTTTGCTGCCGGTGATGGGTTTGTTGTTTTGGTTTGCCTGGGACTATGTCTTGGCGAGTTGGGCGATGGCTGAGCGCTCTAGCGATAGCGGTGGGCTAGCTTACCGGTATATGTTGAAAAGCTTGTTGCTGGCATTGCCGCTGCTGATGACTCTGCATGCCTTGGTGACGTTGATTGAAACAGCGTTACAACTGCTCGGGGCGACCGAGCCGAAACAGTCGACGCGCAGTGAGGTAACACTGTGATGGCGGAGTGGATCCCACTGTTCATGTTCGTTTGTGTCTGTGTCACTCTGCTGCTCGGCTACCCAGTCGCACTGACTCTCAGTGGTACAGCGCTACTTTTTGCAGCAGGCGGCTTGGCGAGTGGTTACTTTGATAGCGCTTATCTGCACGCGCTGCCGAGCCGAGTCTTTGGTGTCATGGAAAATACCACGCTCATTGCTGTACCGCTGTTTGTGTTGATGGGAGTGATGCTGGAAAAATCAAAACTGGCCGAGGAGCTGCTCGGTGCGATGAGTGAACTGCTCGGCGGCTTGCGCAGTGGGCTGCCGCTGTCAGTGTTAGTGGTCGGGACATTGTTGGCAGCTAGTACCGGTATCGTGGGTGCAACGGTTGTCACTATGGGTTTGATGTCGCTGCCAAGCCTGCGCGCGCGCGGTTATAGCGATAGTGCGGCGACTGGCATGATCTGTGCCACAGGAACGCTGGGACAAATTATTCCACCCTCAATAGCACTGGTACTGCTCGGTGATATTCTCTCAACCGCCTATCAGCAAGCCCAACTGAATATGGGCGTCTTTAACCCCAAGACGGTCTCTGTGGGTGATCTATTTGTCGGCGCGCTGCTGCCTGGGGCGGTGCTGGTATTGATGTATGGCCTCTACTTAACTGTATTTGTGCGCCCCGATAAGTCGGTGGCACTGCCGGCACCCAAATACCCCAGTTTGCCGCGACTACTGGCGACACTAGCCCCACCGATTATTTTAATTGCGGCAGTTTTGGGCTCGATATTGGCCGGCGCCGCCACACCAACTGAAGCCGCTGGTGTGGGTGCAGTCGGCGCCATGCTGCTGGCATTGGCCAAACGCCAGCTCGACTTTAAACGCTTAACTGAAGTGCTGCGCAGTACCGTCGAAGTGACGGCTATGGTATTTCTCATTTTAATCGGCGCAGCGCTGTTCTCATTGGTGTTTCGGGGCTTCGGTGGAGAAGAGTTAGTCAGTGGCTACTTCAATGCGATGCCCGGGGGCACAACGGGCGCGCTGCTAGTGGTGATGGTGGTCATTTTTTTACTCGGCTTTATCCTCGATTTTATCGAGATTACCTATGTGGTTATCCCCATTGTCGGGCCTATTTTGTTAGCCATGGGTGTCGACCCCATCTGGCTCGGCGTAATGGTGGCGATCAATTTGCAGACCTCTTTTTTAACGCCACCGTTTGGCTTTGCACTGTTTTATCTGCGCGGTGTGGCGCCAGCGGATATTTCTACGCCGGCAATTTACCGCGGTGTTATGCCGTTTATCGCCATTCAACTGCTACTTCTAACGCTCCTGGCGGTATGGCCTGAGCTGGCGACCTGGCTGCCAAATTTAATCTACGCCTAATTAGAGGTTTATATGACTGACCAAGAACATCAGCCGAGAGGCGAGCTTCTACTGCAGACGGTAGCGATGCCCAAAGAGACCAACACCAACGGCGATATTTTTGGCGGCTGGCTACTCAGCCAGATGGATATAGCGGGAGGAGTAATGGCCGAGCGGATTGCCAAAGGGCGCACGGCTACAGTAGCGATTTCGAGTATGTCGTTTTTGCGGCCGGTGCCTGTTGGCGGCATCATAAGCTGTTACGGGCAAGTGCTGTCGGTCGGCCGCAGCTCTATCAAACTAGCACTGGCGGTTTGGTGTCAACCGCGCGGCAGTGAGGAGCTACACCGTGTCACCGAGGGCGAATTTGTCTTTGTCGCCATTGACGAGAATGGCCACTCGCGACCGGTAGTGGGCGATTAAATTTTTATCGCGGCAAAGATTTTTTTGCGCAGTGTGTCCCTCTCATTAACCAGTTGATGCCCCGCACCGTCTATCAGAGTAATTGATGCAGCGCTGAAATGGCTTCGAAAGTGCACCAGATTGCTGCGCCAAGCGACCGTATTGTCGCGGTCACCCTGAATAATATTGACTGGGTGATCACAGTGGTGATGCTGAAAAACTCCTATCCAATTTGCCATCGCTCTCAGCCATTGCAGCGGTATTACACGCGTCTGCAGCGGGTCTGCAGAGGATAAAAAGCGGTTGAACTGAGTGTCGCTGCTGTTGGGTTTAAATTTTCTGGGGATACTCTTTAGCCATGGCGACAGCCAGCGCAGTAGGTGGCGATTAAAGCGCCAGCCAGCAGGTTCAAACAGCGGTGCAAAGAGGTTGACTGCCAGCCACGGTGATGGAGTCGCTGTGTTTTCCACTAAATGCTGTAACAGAATAGCGCCTCCGGTGCTTTGTCCAAAAGCGATAAGTGGTAAAGAGGGCCAACTCTTTTGAAGCTCAAGAACGGCTCTGAGCGCCAGCTGGTAGTGGTTGAAATCGGCTATCGATGCGCGTTCGCCACTGCTCAGGCCGTGCCCTGGCAGATCAAAACAGAGTACTTCACAATTGCGCGCCAACAGCTCGCGAATGAGATGGCCGTAAAGTCCAGTGTGATCCATATAGCCATGTACTACGATCGCTCGATAGTGGGGGCGCAACGGCTGCCAGCGGTACCATCCGAGGTTTGCTGTGGCCGCAGTTCGCAGGCTGCCACTGCTAAAAAGTAGATTAGGGGCGGGCTGTGGCAGAGAGAAGTACTGGAGGTGAGCAGCCAGATCGGGATGCAGCTGATCGCTTTGCTCAGCCAATTCTATACTGTGCCACGCGTCACTTTGCAGTCGTTGTGCAGCGGCAGTGTAGCGCGTTTTAGTGGGCGCGCCGCTCATCTGGAACCGCCAACAAAAAAGCCCTGTAGCAAACTACAGGGCTTTTGCGTACAACAGAGCAAGATTACTTCTCGTTGTCGGTAGCCAGGGATACATCGTAAACACCGGCTTCGCGAGCTTGGTCGGCAATCAGCACGTAGAGCTCAGTTTTAGACTTGGGATGAGCGTCGATAATCACTTTGGCCTCAGGATTTTCAGCGCTCATGCGTTCGACGTTAGCGCGTACAGCCCGGATATCAATACGACGGCCATCGAGTAGAAGCTCGTTGCTCTCGGAGATGCGGAAAACGATATTGCGCTTGGTGGGATCATCGGGCGGTGGCGGTTGGTCGGTGGTCGGCGGACGATTGACGTCGAGTCCAGACTCGTTGACAAACGATGCTGTAACGATAAAAAAGATCAGCATGATGAAGACAACATCGAGCATCGGCGTCAAGTCGATTTCCGATTCTTCTTCGCTGTTGCGACGTTTTCCTAAAGCCATAGGTGTATTACCTTTACTCTTTTACAATGTAACCACGAGGCGTGGCATTCTACGGGGTCATCGACCTTTTGCCAATGGTGGTCTGAATAGATTAAGTATGCCAGAAAATAGCCCTAACGCTAATAGTGATTTGTTAAAGAGCCTGATTTATGCCCGAATTGCCTGAAGTAGAGACCACGCGTCGCGGTATTGCGCCGCATATAGTGGGCAGTGCAGTCACCGAGTTGTCTGTTCACAACGGTTCACTGCGCTGGCCGGTGCCAGCTGATCTGTCGGAAAAGGTGGTCGGTCAACCGCTGTTGGCGATCGAGCGGCGGGCAAAATACTTGCTGTTTAATTTTTCCACTGGCAGTGCGCTGCTACATTTGGGTATGAGCGGCAGTTTGCGTCTCGCCGAGCCAGAGACTCCACGCCGGTTGCACGACCATATAGAGTGGCAATTTGCCAATGGTGCGCGGTTGCGCTACCACGACCCGCGCCGGTTTGGTTGTTGCCTGTGGAGTGCAGGGACGCATCCGCAGTTGGCGGCATTGGGTCCTGAGCCGTTGGGCTCGGAGTTTACGGCTGCGCGGCTCTGGCAGCGCTCTCGCGGCCGCAAAGTGGCGGTAAAACCTTTCATTATGGACAATGCAACGGTGGTCGGCGTCGGCAACATCTATGCCACTGAGGCGCTTTTTAATGCCGGGATCCGCCCGGACAGGGCGGCTGGCAGCATTAGCCGCAAGCGCTACCAGCGCTTGGCAGAGGAGATAGTTAAAGTCTTATCTGCCGCCATTGAACAAGGCGGCACAACGTTGCGCGACTTTGTCAACGGCAACGGCGAGCCGGGCTACTTCGCACAACAATTATCGGCTTACGGGCGCGCCGGAGAGCCTTGTTTGCGCTGCGCAGGCAAGCTGCGCGAACAGCGATTGGGCCAACGCAGCTCGGTGTTTTGCCCGCGCTGTCAGCGCTAGAAGATTAAGATTTGAAGCTGTTTGCCAGGGCTTGCGCCACTGGTGCCGGGACGAACTTGTTGACCTCGCCACCGAGTGAAGAGATTTCTCGCACCAGCGAGGAGGAGATGTAGGAGAGATGCTCTGCCGGGGTAAGGAAGATACTCTCAATGTTGGGTGACAGCGCACGGTTCATATTGGCCAACTGAAATTCGTACTCGAAGTCAGACACCGCGCGAAGGCCGCGCATAACCGCACAAGCACCACAATCGTTGACGAAGTTAACCAACAAATAGTCAAAGCCGCGCACCTCGACGTTGTCGATATGCCCGAGCACTTGTTCGGCCAGCGCGATTCGCTTCTCAATAGCGAACAGTGGTTTCTTCTTTTCACTGGTGGCGATAGCGACGATCACTTTGTCAAACAGTTTGGCAGCGCGCTGCACTAGGTCGATATGTCCGTTGGTAATCGGGTCGAATGTGCCGGGGTAGACAATGGTGCGCATAGTCAGCAATGCTCCTGTTTGGTCGGGTAGCCCAGTGCCACCAAGTGATGGCGGCGCATACTACGCAATACTGGGGTTGGCGGCAAGACGGCGGTAAAGTCGATAATTCACCGCGCCGCTGCTGCGTTGTCGGTAGAGTTGCCAAGTAACTGGCGCAGTAAAAGCCTGATCTGCGCCCAGTTCACAGTAAATCCAACACTCATTGTCCAGTATAGCGCTCGCCTCCAATTGCGCTGTGATTTCGCTCAACAGCGCTTGCGCAAAAGGCGGGTCCAAAAACACACAGCGATAGAGTTGCCGATCACTCTGCTGCGCCGCGCGACTTAAAAAAAGCTCTGCGCGGGTAGCATGTACCTCGGCGGTGGCTTCAAGTCGCTCGACATTGAGGCGCAGCTGAGCAGCTGCCTGCGGCTCCAGTTCAACAAAATCACAGTGGCTGGCACCGCGCGATAGCGCTTCAAAACCGAGCGCACCTGAGCCGGCAAAGAGGTCGAGGCAGTGGCTATTGGCCACCTCACCGGTCAACCAGTTGAACAGGGTTTCTCTGATGCGATCGCCACTCGGGCGCAGACCGGGTGCGGTTACTACAGGGAGTTTGCGGCCGCGCCAACGACCCCCTATCAGGCGCACCGTGGCAGCATTGTTATCGCCAGCACGACTGCGGGCGGAGCGGGCTGGACGACGGATAGTGCACTCCCTGCTGTGAGTAAATTAATGGTGCTGGGTGAGGCAAAACCTCCCAGCAAAGAGTGTTAGAATACAACACTTTGCGGGTTCGCGGCCAAGCCGAAGGCTTGTTCGGGCGCGGATCAGTTTCATCAATAAACGATTTTCAGCTGACTATATATGAGTGAACAGAAAGCGGCAAAAAGAACCCTAATGGATCGCTTGCGCGGCAGGCAGCCTGAGCGCGACGAGAGCCCCGCTGCGCCGCCCAAAAAACTGGTCGAGCGGTTGCGCGCTGCCCTGGGGCGGACCGGCAGCGGGCTCAGCTCGCTCTTTTTGGGTAAGCGCGAACTCAATGATGAACTTTTTGAAGAGCTCGAGACACACTTGTTGATGGCGGATGTCGGCATTGAGGTGACCAGTGAGCTTTTAGAGACATTGACTGGGCGTGTGGCGCGCAGCGAGCTAAAAGACAGCGATCAAGTTCAGCGAGCATTGATGCAACTTATGGTCGAGCGGTTAAAGCCGGTGGAGCTGCCTTTTGAGACGGCTGCCAAGCCCTGTGTGATGTTGGTGGTGGGTGTTAACGGGGTAGGCAAAACCACCACAATAGGCAAACTAGCCCACCGCTTTCAGGCTCAGGGCAGCCATGTCATGTTGGCTGCGGGAGATACCTTTCGCGCAGCAGCGGTGGAGCAGTTACAGAGTTGGGGAGAGCGCAACGACGTGGCGGTGATTGCGCAGCACACCGGTGCCGACAGCGCCTCGGTCGTCTTTGATGCGGTGCAGGCGGCGCGCTCACGTGAAGTTGATGTGCTTATAGCCGACACGGCTGGACGCCTGCACAACAAGGGCCACTTGATGGAGGAGCTGGCCAAGGTTAAGCGGGTACTGGGCAAGCTCGATGCCGATGCGCCACATGAGGTGTTGCTAGTGCTCGATGCTGGAACAGGACAGAATGCGCTGGCCCAGATGCGGGAATTTCACAAGGCAGCTGGAGTCACAGGTATCGCCTTAACTAAACTCGATGGTACGGCTAAGGGCGGAGTAATTCTGCCTTTGGCCGCACAATTCGGTGTGCCGGTGCGCTATATAGGAGTCGGTGAGGCGGTGGAAGATCTTCAACCCTTTGACGCCGAAGAGTTTGTCGCAGCACTCTGGGGGGTAGCGCCAGAGACCCTCAGCGCAAGCGATTAAAGTGAGTAAGATGATTCGATTTGACGGGGTCAGCAAGCGTTATAGCGGCGGTAGCGAAGCGCTTAAAAACGTCAGCTTTGAGCTAGCGGCCGGCGAGATGGCTTTTTTGACCGGCCACTCCGGCGCAGGCAAGAGTACTCTGTTGAAGTTATTGATGGTAATGGAGCGTCCCTCTCACGGCACCATACTGGTCAATGGACACAATATTGGACGGTTGCCACACAGCCAGATACCTTATTATCGGCGCCAACTCGGTGCCGTCTTTCAAGATCATCGGCTGCTTACCGATCGCTCAGTTTTTGACAATATTGCCCTGCCGCTGCAGGTTTGCGGGCTTCCCGGTAGTGCTATTGCGCAGCGCGTGCGCGCAGCCTTAACGGCAGTCGGTCTGGCTGGGCTGGAAAGCAAACGACCGTTGGCCCTCTCCGGTGGTGAGCAGCAGCGGGTAGGTATTGCACGCGCGATTGTTCACAAACCGCGCATTGTTGTCGCCGATGAGCCCACGGGCAATTTAGACCCCGAACTCTCGGCTGAAATTATGGCGCTATTTGCCCGCTTCCAGCAGGCGGGTGTTGCCGTGCTAGTCGCCACTCACGATGTTGAGCTTATCTGTCAAAACCCCTGCCGAGTACTCCACCTCGATCACGGCGCCATGGTTCAGCAGGCCGCTCATGAGTAAAAGACAGACCAGCAAACGCCAAACAAGCAACCCGCTGCGCAGCTATTTAAGCCACCACTGGGTGACTCTCGGGCAGAGCCTCAAACGTTTGGGGTCGGATCGGTTGCAGACGGCATTGACCAGCACGGTGGTGGCTATTGCCATTGCACTGCCGGCAGCCCTCTACTTGAGTGTCGAAAATGTCGCTCGCTTGGTGCCATCTGCAGAGCAGCCCGCGCGGGTCTCTATCTACGCGCAAACCGGTGTTGATGAACAAGCGCTGGCGGTTTTGCGCAGCCAATTGGAGAAGCGCGCCGAACTGGTCGATCTCAGCTTTACGTCGTCGGCGCAGGCTCTGCAAGCGATGGCGCAATCCAGTAGTTTTTCCGGAGCTTTGGGAAGTCTGCCCGACAATCCGCTGCCGGCACTCTTTGAGATGAGTATTAATCTTGATCAGCTGGCACTGCAAATTGAGGGAGAAGATAGCGCCGAGCGACTCAAGCAGCTGCGCAGCCAATTGGCGGCACTGCCCAATGTCGCCGAGGTCGATCTAGACGTGCTCTGGTTGCAGCGCCTGCACGCAATTCTACAGTTGGCCAGAGAGCTTCTCGGCGCAGCTGCGGTGGTATTACTGCTCGGTGTGGTGGTCGTGATTGGCAACTCAGTCAAGATGGCAATCGACCATCGCCGCGAAGAAATTGTGGTGATCAAATGGGTGGGCGGCACCGATAGCTACGTGCGCCGCCCATTTCTCTATATTGGCGCCCTTTACGGTCTGCTCGGTGCACTGTTAGCCTTGGTCGGTCTTTATATTACTACCGCAGTCATCAACGTCACTGCGAGTGACTTAGCCGCGCTCTATCAGAGCCAATTTACTCTGCGCGGTCCGACGCTAATTGAAGCGATAGTGCTGCTGGTGTGCAGTGCTCTAGTCGGTGCCAGCGCCGCAGCCATTGCCGTCACGGGGCAGTTGCGAGAGATTGCGCCGGAGTAGTTATAGGGTCTTTTTGCATGCCTTGAAAATTCCTTAAAAGCACCAATAAACAAGTAGTTGCAGGGAACTTTTCGACGCTGGAAAAGGACTAATAGATAAGCTAGACTATTTAGTAGTCAAGTGATGGCCCGCCACAGGCAATGGGCTGAACAGAAACTATCAATGAGAGAGAAAGCCATGAATCAATCGCTTCAAACTATGGAGTGGATGACCCCAGGCAGCAACTTGAATGCTTATATTCAGGGGGCAGCCGGGATTCCCGTGCTATCCGCTGAAGAAGAGAAAAACCTCGCAGAAGAGCTTTTTTACAACGATGACCTCGACGCTGCGCGCCGTCTGGTCCTATCGCACCTGCGTTTTGTTGTCCATATCGCCCGCTCCTATAACGGTTACGGCTTGCCGCTCGGCGATCTGATCCAAGAGGGCAACGTGGGCCTGATGAAAGCGGTGCGCCGCTTCAATCCAGAAAAAGGCGTGCGCCTGGTCTCCTTTGCGGTCCACTGGATCAAAGCCGAGATGCACGAATTTATCCTCCGCAACTGGCGCATTGTCAAAGTGGCGACGACCAAGGCACAGCGAAAATTGTTCTTTAATTTGCGCGGCGCTAAAAAAGAGCTGGAGTGGCTCTCTGCCGACGAGGCGCAAGCGGTAGCAGCCGACTTGGGTGTTGAAGTGAAAGATGTCATGGAGATGGAAAAACGTCTCTACTCGCGCGATGCCACCTTTGATGCGCCCAGCGACGACGATGACGAAACTGCCTTCTACGCGCCGGCCAATTATCTTGAAGATCACAGTGGCGACCCGGCCTTGCTGGTGGAGGCTGACAACTTCGAGCAAGACAGCAACAGTCGTCTGCACACTGCACTGGCGTCTCTCGATGAACGCAGCAGTGATATTATTCAGCGCCGTTGGCTCAACGATCAAAAAGCGACATTGCACGAGTTGGCGGCTGAGTACTCGGTCTCCGCTGAGCGAATTCGCCAGCTTGAACAGAATGCGATGAAAAAAGTGCGCTCTCTGCTCGAGGGCTAGCACTGCGTCGACTCCACTAAAAAGGCCGCCTTTGGCGGTCTTTTTTATTGCACTATTAACGCAGGTAAAATTAATGTCACCCCGCTTTTTACTGTTTGTCACCGCCGTGTTTGGTCTGTTGGGTGTAATGCTGGGGGCTTTTGCCGCACATGGTTTGTCAGCCCACGTGAGTGCTCTGCGCTTGAGCCAGTGGCAAACCGGGGTCAATTACCAATTTATTCACACTCTGGGCTTGGGCCTGCTCTGGGCGGGACCGTTGACAGGCCGTTTGCGTTCAATCGCGGCAAGTTGTTTTATTTTAGGTACGCTACTCTTTAGTGGCTCGCTGTATCTTTTAGTCCTACTCGATCTACCCCAGTTAGGCATGGTGACTCCGTTGGGGGGTGTAGCCTATATCAGTGGTTGGTTAACCCTAATCTATGCCGCCATTGGCGATCACTGAACAGAGCAATAATTATGTCAGAAACCACTCAACCCCCTGAATTAAAGCCAGAATTTAGAGACAAGAGCATTCGATCGTTTGTCGTCCGCGGCGGCCGTTTGACGGAGGGACAGCGGCGAGCTTTTGAGCTGGCTTGGCCACAATACGGTCTTAAATTGGCCGATGGGCCGATCGATTTAGCGGAGAGTTTTGGCGCTCTCAAGCCGTTGGTGGTCGAGGTCGGTTTTGGTATGGGCGACTCACTGCTGGAGATGGCGGCAGCGGCTCCCGAGCAGAGCTTTATCGGTATAGAGGTGCACCCTCCCGGAGTCGGTCGCTTGATTAATGAAGCGCACCAACTGAGCTTAAACAATTTAAAAGTGTATATGGCGGATGCAAACGACGTACTGGCAGAGTGCCTGCCAGATGAGTCGATAGACCGTTTTCAGCTCTATTTCCCCGATCCCTGGCACAAGAAAAAGCACAATAAACGCCGCATAGTACAGCCGGAGTTTTTGCGTTTGATTTCGGCCAAGTTAAAAACTGGAGGCATCTTGCATATGGCGACCGATTGGCAGCCTTATGCAGAGCAGATGCTAGAATTGTTAGAGCAGTTCGAGGGGTTGGAAAACACTTCCACAGCAGGCAATGGCGCACAGAGCGGTTACTGTCCGCGCCCTGAATTCCGGCCGGAGACCAAGTTTGAACGCCGCGGTGAGCGGTTGGGACACGGCGTATGGGATCTTCTATTTATTAAACAGTAAGTGAGGAGAGTGGCATGAGTAAGCGTGTTGCGGTGATATTGGCGGGCTGTGGTGTTTACGATGGCAGTGAAATTCACGAGGCAGTTTTGACCTTGCTGCGGCTCGATCGCGCCGCTGCTCAGGTAACCTGCTTGGCGCCAAATATTGATCAGCTGCATGTTATCAACCATCTCAGCGGCGAGCCGATGGTCGGCGAAACTCGCAATGTGTTGATTGAGTCGGCACGCATTGCCCGTGGCGCAGTTGCCGACATCGCCAGCGCTAAGGTAGAAGAGTTTGATGCCGTCGTCGTGCCGGGAGGCTTTGGGGCAGCGAAAAATTTGTGTGACTTTGCCGTTGCTGGCAGTGAACTGACAATCCAACCTGATGTCGAAACATTTTTGCGTGCTGCTCGCGAACGCAAACTGCCGATCGGATTGATCTGTATTGCACCGGCCATGACCGGCCGTTTGTTTGGCAGCGGGAGCCAGTGCACTATCGGCAGCGATACAGAAACCGCCGCCGCAATTGAGGCGACAGGTGCTGAGCACTGTGACTGTACAGTGACAGAGATCTGCATCGACAGTAAAAATAGGTTGGTGACGACTCCGGCTTACATGGTGGCACAATCTATTGGCGAGGCAGCTGCGGGGATCGATAAATTGGTCGATACTCTGTTAGAGATGGCCTAGTATTAAACCGTAAATTAAACGTTCATAGACAGACTAACTAAAAGGATCCGCAATGAAGCACACTCTTTTTAAGGCCGCCACTGCGCTGCCACTCGCCGCGGCTATCGCTTTGGCTGGTTGTAACCAAGAGCCAGAGAGCTTAGCACCAGCACTTGACAGCCAAGAGCAGAAGCTCAGTTACATGATGGGTTTTACCACCGGTAAGCAACTGCAAACGAGTGGTGTCGCTATCGACCTGGCCAGTTTCAGCGCCGGCGTTGAGGCGGGCCAGAGCGGGGGCGAGCCTGCACTGAGCGAGGAGCAGATCGCCGAGGTGATCGCTGCATTTGAAAGCGAAATGTCAGCGAAAGAGCAGGCCGCTGCCGCGGATAGAGAAGCTCAAATGAGTGCCGAGAGTGAAGCCAACTTGGCCGCCAGTAGCGCTTTTCTCGCCGAAAACGGAGCACTTGAAGGTGTCGTGACCACGGCAAGTGGCTTACAGTACAAAGTGATTAATGCCGGTAGCGGTCCACTGCCGACAGCGCAAAGCAATGTCGAGGTTCACTACGAAGGTCGCCTCATCGATGGTACGGTCTTTGATAGCTCGCGCGCTCGAGGCACGCCGGCTCGCTTTGGTATCAACCAAGTTATCCCCGGCTGGACAGAAGCTCTGCAGCTGATGCCAGAGGGCTCAACTTGGGAGTTGGTGATACCGGCCGACTTGGCCTATGGCCCTGCGGGCACGCCCGGCGGCCCCATTGGCCCCAACGCCGCGCTCATTTTTGAAGTCGAACTACTCTCCGCTGACGTCGGCGAATAACAACTTTATTAAGAGCGGCCCAAACCTCGTCAGCCGGTTGTGCTGGCGAGGTTTTTTTATGCGCGCTCAGACAAACAGAGTCAGTAAATAGGGCAGGAAAAAAGGCGACCAGATGCCGGTGAGCCCCATGCCGAGAGTGGCAAAAGCCCCGCAGCGCGGGCTGGTCTCAAAGGCTTTGGCAGTGCCAATTCCGTGCGCACAGATGCCGAGTATCAGGCCCTGCCAACGGTCGTCGTCGAGGCTGATACGTCTGTAAATAGCCTCTGCTGCCAGAGCGCCGAACAGGCCGGTCAACAAGACAGAGAGGGCGATGATGGCGATGATGCCGCCGAGCTGTTCGGTGACGCCGATAGCTATCGGCGTGGTAATTGATTTGGCGGCGATTGAGCGCAGCAGTTGCTCGTCAATCGACAGCAGTGCGGCAAGCCCCAAGGCCAAAGCGGCTGAGACTACAGCGCCCAAGGCGACCACCACCAACAATGGACGATAGAGCGCCGGAAGATGGCGCGCTTGTGCCGCCAAAGGTACTGCCAGTGCCACGGTGGCTAGTTGCAGTGCCAAGGTCAGCGCGCCATTGCCGCGGTGGTAGTCGGCTATCGGCATAGCGAGGGCGTCGACAATCAAGAAAATCACCGGCGCAGCGATCAGCAGAGGGTGGAGCAGTAGCGGGCGGTTGGCGCGACGGTAACACCATAAACCGGCCGCATAGCCGACGACGGTAATCAGGACAGCTGGTGTCGTCTGTAGCAGTAGTTGCCACTGCCCAGCGACAGCCTCGAGTAATGCGCCGCTGTTCACTGTTTGAGTGCCCGCTTGTCGCGTGTCAGCCAGCGCACCAACAGAGTTAACAGAGCTATAGCTATAGAAGTACTGATAAAAAGGATGGCGACGATGAGTGGCAGCTGTTCATTGAGGTGTTGTGAAAGATAAAACGCACCAATCGTCGGTGCAATAAACAGTAGTGACAGATGTGCGATCAAGGGTTCGGCTATGCGCCCGAGAGGCGCCTGCCAGCTGCGCCCCACAGTGAGCAACACCGCCAACAGCAATATTAGCCCAACTAAAGCACCGGGCAGAGGCAGCTGCCAGCTGCTGGCCAGCCAGCCGCCAAGCGTATTAAAGGCGACTAGCGCAATGAGACCAAAGAGAACTCTCAATGCTTTTGACGTGCTGCTAGTAGGCGCCAGACAGTTACACCGACAACAGCGACAAACATGATCAAAACCCAGGCTGGCATACTCAAGCCGAGAAACTGCCATTTAATTTCGGCACAGTTACCATCGCCTTGGATCAACATCGCAATGATCTCGCTGGCCGGAAAAGCATCGAAGAGATACTCCACCGGCGGGCCACAAGCGGGTACCTGGTCGGCTGATAAATTTTGCAGCCACAGCTGTTTTATCGAGAAACCACTTCCCGCAATACCCAGAGCAGCGATGGTGAGATGTAAGCTGCCATGCATGCGACTGTGAGGTTTAAACAACAGCCCAACGGCTGCGACAACCCCGATAGCCACCACAAAAAAGCGCTGCGTAATACACAGGTAGCAGGGTTCTAGGCCCAACTGCATCTGAAAGTAAAAAACCGCGCCGAGCATCGAAAGAACCGACCACAGCA
>JBELGO010000002.1:0-58502 GCA_042091915.1 SAR92 clade bacterium
AATGGCATTGATTACATTACTTCTGCTCTTAAACCTATAACGACAGGGGTGTAAATTTACCCCACGCTAATAAAGAGGATTCTCCATGCAGTGGTACACCGGCAATACCTTCTACGACACCGCACTGACTTTCGGCTTTATCTATGCCGCACTGATCTTTGTCGGAAGTTTTTTTGGCACCGCAGCTTATGGCGGCCGTTTTGGCGGAGGAAAAAAACGCAAAGGGGTTAAACTCAACTCTAAAGTGGGCTGGGTGGTTATGGAACTACCCGGATTGTTGGTGTTCCCGATTGTCTTCTTCCAAGGGGACAACGCTTGGGAACCGGTACCGCTATTTTTCCTCGCAGTGTGGATGTTCCACTACACCAACCGCGCGCTGGTAGCGCCACTGCTGATGCGTGTGCAGCCCGGCAGCGAGTCATCTTTTGCCCTCAACGTCGTTTTTGCTGGCTGGCTAACACTGCTTTTACACGGCTACTTCAATGCCGAGTACATTGCAGAGCTTGGCAATCACTATACATTGGACTGGTTTAGCGACCCGCGCTTTATCATCGGCCTAGCTATCTATCTGTTTGGTTTTACGCTCAATGTGCACTCTGACTATATTTTACGCAACCTGCGCTCTAAGAACCCGTCTGCCGACGAACCGCGCTATAAAATCCCTTACGGCGGTGGCTTTAAGTTTGTCAGCTGCCCGCAGTATTTAGGCGAGATCCTATCGTTTGTCGGATTTACCGTAATGACCTGGAATTTTGGTGCGGTCTTTGTGCTGGCCATGACAGTGGGCAACCTAGTACCGCGCGCTATCTACACCCATCGCTGGTTCCACAAAACCTTTGATGACTACCCTGCAGAGCGCAAAGCGGTAATCCCAGGTATCTTATAAACTTCTTGGAAGCCACAAAAAAAGCGAGGCAAGTGCCTCGCTTTTTTTTGCAGTTAAAAATTGTCATAAAAAAAGCCGCCCCTTGCAGGGCGGCTTTTTTAGTCACAAGTCTGCGGATGATTTTACTCCACCAAGAACTGTGAATACCACTTTCTGAATTTAGCAAACGGGCCATCACCGTCACACAACAGTGGCTTGGTGTAGTATTTTTTGCGGTCCCAAATAATTTTATCTTCTTCCATCTGCTGGCAGATATTGTCTACTAGCGCCTTGCCAAAACGGGCCATCATCTCATTGGCTGGCTTGGGCTGGATAAAGGCGTAATGGGCTCGGGTCAACTCGTTGGTGATCGGCGTAACGTTGGCAATCAGCACTGTGTCCACCAATCCTTTAAAACGCACCACAGCGAGGCCAGGGCCAAAGTTCATATTTTCAATGGTGCCGTCAACAATGCCTTGAGGGGTGGTATTGCGCGTGCGCAAAAAACCGCGGCGGTTGTAACCATCAAACTCGAGCACATCGGCATCGGGGACGTCATCGGTACCGTGCACGAATTTGAAGTGCGCAGGATCGACCGCATTTTCACCGATCTCTTCCATGTGGGTACCAATCTCCCACTGGTGGTATGAGGGTTCACCCCAGTTGGCTGCATCGTCCAATAGCTCTTCTACAACCGTGGGCTCAAATAATGGCTCGACACCGTGCGGGTGGTACCAGACTAAAATAGACCCGTTGATTTCACGCACCTGCCAGCAACCGAGCACTTGCTCTCCACGGGCTACCTTGGGTGGCATATTTTTGGCGTAGGGAATATCTGTGCATTTCCCCTCACCACTAAAAGCCCAGCCGTGGAATGGGCAGACAATACTTTCACCCACTACTGATGAGCCGCCACCCGCTTGATCTCGAATACCGTAACCCAAATGTGCGCCCATATGCGGGCAGTAGGCGTCCACTACTCGGGCAACACCCGATTCGGTCCGAAAGGCCACCAACTCTTGTCCAAAATAGGTCAGTGGTGCCGAGTGTCCATTCTCAAGCTCATGTGAGTAGAGAACGTGGTACCAGCCCCAGGGCATCGGTAGTGGAATCGGTGTGGTGCGTTTATCGGTAGTAATAAGCATGGTCTACTCCTGATGCTACGGTGACATTATTTAACGGCGGCGCCGCCATCAACGGAAAGTATTTGCCCAGTAATGAACGAGGCCCGCTCAGAGCAGAGAAATACCACTGCCTCTGCGATCTCCTCGGGTTCACCTAAGCGGTTCATCACCGCGGCTTGTTTAAGCCCCTCGGCAATTTTGGGTTGTTCTGCAAAATATTTTTCTACTCCCGGGGTGCGTATGACGCCAGGAGATACTGCATTAATACGCACACCTTTGTGGCCGTACTCTGTCGCTGCACTTTTCGTCAACAGATTAACGCCGCTCTTAGCTGCCGCATAAGCGGTGTTAAAGCGCTGACCACGCAGTGAAGCATTAGAGGATATATTGACGATGCTACCGGCACCCTGCTCTAGCATGAGAGGAATCTGATACTTCATACACAACCAGGTATTGGTAAGACATAACTCCAGTGTCTGATCAAATATAGCCTTTTCGAAAGTGTGTATTGGTCCAGATCCACGGCTTACCGCCGCGCTGTTACAAGCGATATCGAGACGGCCGTACTGTTCTACAGTAAACGCCATCAAGGCGCTGACTTGCTCTTCTTTAGAGACATCTGCGGCAAAAAATTGAGCATCGCCACCGCTTGCACTTATCAGCTCAACTGTCTCGCGGCCGGTCTCTTCATTGAAGTCTGTCACAACCACTTTGGCACCTTCGCGGGCAAAAGCGCAGGCAATAGCGCGGCCTATCCCACCACCAGAGCCAGTGACGACACCAACTTTATCTTTTAATAACTGCGACATAGTGGCTACCCTCAAATATCTTTACTATGGTTAAATTTTTTACTATGGTATATCCTAAATTCCTATCTTGGCAACCCCTAAATAGACCCGCAATAGAGGATCTTTACTGTGAATAGCTCTCCCTCGGCGCTCTCATCAAATACCGCTAAAACAGATAGCGTCACCAACGCCCACGAATCGCTGCGCGACCGCAAGAAACGACTGACTCATCAGCGCATCTGCAACGCAGCCGGAGAACTGTTCGCCTCACAGGGTGTTCAAAATACGACCGTGGACAGCATCGCCGCTGCGGCGGAGATATCCAAACCTACATTTTTTAATTACTTTGCCAACAAACAGGCTGTTCTACACGCCCTGATAGAAATTATGGACGCTCAGTTCATACGCTACATTGAGGCCGAGATTGATCAAAGCAATTCAACCCAAGTGCGCATCGAAAATCTCATGCGGCGCTCTGCCACACATATCGCCAAAAATAGTGCTCTCACGCAAATTATGTTGGTCGAGGGGATGTCTGGCTTAGCCGATCAAAGTACATCCACCGACCGCATGGCGCGATTAAACAGCGCCATGGCACAACTGGTTGAGGCCGGACGCAAGCAGGGAGATGTCAACAGCCAAACCGCTGTCACTGTCCAAGTACAGATATTAGTGGGTAGTTATCTCTACGCGCTACTCAACTGGCTCAGCGTTGAAAATTTAGATCTTTTCACCACTCTGGAAGAGACCGCCACGCTACTCGCCAATGCTCTCAAACCCAATACACCTGCCACCTAAATATAAAATCAACATAGAGGAATTATCATGCTGCTAGATGCTTTTAAATTAACCGGTAAAACGGCCCTAGTCACCGGTGCCGGCAAAGGGATTGGGCGCGCTATCGCACTCAGTTATGCGCAGTTGGGCGCGAATGTCATTGGAATTGCTCGCAATCAAGAAGAGTTGGACAGCCTAGCCGAAGAAGTTCGCAGCCACGGAGTTAAAGCGCTAATGATTGCCTGCGATATTACCGATCAGCAGCAGGTAGACCATTTGCCCGAAAAAATCTCTTCCGAGTTTGATGCCCTAGATATCTTAGTTAACAACGCTGGGGCGGCTGGCCGCGGCTGGGGAAGCTTGGATAAGGTCGATCGACGACGATTTGAAGATACCCTGACCATCAATCTGACCTCGGCATACTCGATTATCCATGGCTGCCTGCCACTGCTGCGCAAGGGCCGTGATGCAGCGATCATAAACGTCTCTTCGGCGCTGTCGTGGATGGTAGACAAAAATTTCTCAGCCTATGCGGCTGCCAAAGCCGGCATGAACCAGATGACTAAAGTTATGGCTTACGAACTAGCTCCAGAGATTCGCGTCAATGGCATTGCCCCCGGTGCGGTAGATACCCCCAGCACCGCCTTCATTAAACAAAATGAGGCTATGCATACGGCCACTACACGCTGGATACCGCTACAGCGTATGGGTGAGCCGATGGATATCGCCTGGGCAGCAGTCTACTTAGCCAGCAGTGCCAGCGCATTTGTCAGTGGCAAAATCCTTGAAGTCGATGGCGGCATGCAAGCCCTGCCGGGCAGCGCTATCGAAGCCAACATCCATCAACAGTAATTAAGTTTAAGCTTTTAAAGGGGTTATAAAATGAAAAGTTACCTAATGAGTGGTGGTGCTACCGGCATAGGAGCCGCTATCAAAAACTGTCTGCGCGAAGCGGGCCACCGCGTTGTAGTCATGGATTTGAAAGATGCTGACATTACTGTCGATCTTTCAGATGCTGCCTCGCGTGCAGCAGCGATAGCTCAAGCGCGCGAGCAGTTTAGCGAGGGTTTGGATGGGGTTATTACGTGTGCTGGCGTCGCTTCACATTTCCCAGACAGTGGCAAAATCATCTCGATAAACTACTTTGGCACTACTGAGTTAGTCGCAGGCACTGCAGACTTGCTCAGAGAGGGTGGCCGTGTGGTGTTAATTTCTTCTAATTCAGCGCCGCAATGTACCGCCCCCGAACTTGTTGAAGCCATGCTCAGCGACGATGAAGCGGTTGCTGTTAGTGCCGCAAAAGATCAAAGCGGGCACAACTGTTACAGCGGTTCTAAACAAGCCGTGGCGCGCTGGATGAAGGCGGTCAGCGGCGAGTACGCACGCCGTGGCATCACCATCAACGCGATTGCTCCGGGCTATATTGAGACTCCGATGACAGCCGCTGTAGCTAACGACGCCACTTACGGCGATGCTATCCGCCAGTTTGTAGCCTCAATACCCGCCGGTCGCCCAGGCTTGCCCGAAGATGTCGCAAACTTGGTAGAGTTCCTGCTCAGCGACAAAGCGAGTTTTATCTGTGGCGCACTGCTGTTTGTCGACGGCGGCCACGACGCGATGTTTAGACCTAACATTATCTAAAGAGTTTTTTATGGGACCACTGGCTGGAATACGCGTAGTAGAAATTGAAGGATTAGGGCCCGCTCCGTTTGCCGGCATGCTACTGGCCGACATGGGCGCTGAGGTGATTACTGTTGGCCGCAAGGTCAGCAGCAAACCCCGCCCTGCAGCAATCAGTGAGCGCGGCAAACAGACGATTGCTCTCGATTTAAAAAGCGCGGAAGGCCTCGAGGCTTTATTGAAACTCTGCGACCGAGCCGATGTTCTCATCGAAGGGTTTCGACCAGGTGTTGCTGAACGGCTCGGCTTTGGCCCAGAGCAACTGCATGCTCGCAACCCGCGATTGATCTACGGGCGCATCACCGGCTGGGGCCAGTATGGTCCGCTCTCTCACGCTGCCGGGCATGACCTCAATTACATCTCTCTGACAGGGGCATTGCACGCCATCGGGCGCGCTGGAGAAACTCCGGTTGCGCCACTCAACTTGGTAGGCGATTTTGGCGGCGGCACGATGTTCTTAGTCATGGGCATTTTAGCTGCCGTAATCGAGCGCCACAGCTCTGGCCAAGGCCAAGTGATCGATGCCGCCATGACTGAGGGCGCTGCGAACCTTATGCATATGATGCAGAGTATGTTGGCCTCAGGTATGTGGCAGGACCGCCCCGGCTGTAACATTCTCGACGGCGCCGCCCATTTTTACGATACATACCGCACCAGTGATGATAAGTTTATTTCGATAGGATCGATTGAACCGCAGTTTTATGCGCTATTGATTGAAACATTAGAGCTCGACAGCGAACAGTTCTCCGCACAGATGGACCCGCGTCAGTGGCCGGCACTCAAAGCGATTATCGCCGAGAAAATCGCCACTCAAACCCGCGACTACTGGTGCAATTTGATGGAGGGCACCGATATCTGCTTTGCTCCCGTACTGTCGATGAATGAGGCGCCTCTGCACCCACACAATCAAGCCCGCAACAGCTTCATTGACGTTGACGGAGTCACCCAAGCGGCCCCGGCGCCGAGTTTTTCACGAACTCCCAGCCAGACGCCCACTGCCGCGGCGCCGTTGGGCGGCGATACGGCAGTCGTTCTCAAGCAGCTGGGTTACGATGAAAAGACAGTTGCAGCAATGCTTGCAGCTGTCAGCCGCTAATCAATCGTAGATCAACCGACCTCGATCCCCATGCTGCTTGTCTAAGGCGCGCTCAATGGCAGAGTTGGGCACATAGGATGGGGCATACTTCTGTTGCAACTGCTCCATTGGGCGCGGGTAACTGGCCCAATCTAAAGGCGCTCGCCAGCCCGGCGGCGGCGCTAATTTAGAGCGCGTGCCGTTAATCGGGTACTGGGCGCGCCAATCGACGACTGCCGCCGCTATTTCTGCCACCACTTGGGGGTGCTGCTCTGCCAGATTGTGGTATTCGTAGGGGTCTTTATTGATATCAAACAAGTAGTTTGTGACCTCTGTTTGCAATTGATTCTGCTCGATACGCTGAACCAATTTCCACTGGTCGTTGAACGCCGCAATATTAAACTCGCCGTATATCGGCGTCTCTGAGGTAAAGAATACCCACTCATCGCGTGGCGCTGGCTTGTTCTGTACTATCGGCTGCCACAGGGATCGGCCATCTATCGGCTTTTGATTGCCCAACTTAACTCCCGCCGCTTCGGCCAAAGTTGGGAACAGATCCATCACTGTCATAATACTCTCGAAGCGACTGCCCGCCTCCACCCTTCCCGGCCAACGCAGCAGAGAGACCACTCGTATACCGCCCTCGTAGGTTTCGCTTTTGCCACCGCGCAGTGGCGCATTGTCGGCACCACCGTATGAGTAAGCTGCGCCGCCGTTGTCGCTCATGAAAACGACTATAGTCTGCTCGGCAATCTGCTCATCATCGAGCGTTTTCAGCACCTGGGCAATTGCTTGATCCATACCGTCGACCACTGCGGCATACATTGGTCGCGCACTGGGCACGCCCATCTGCTTGGCTCGCGCACGGGTCATATCAGTTTGAACGGTACGCGCTGGCGCCAAATCGGTATTGATATCTTTATACTTTTCCTGCAACTCCACGGGGGCATCGAGTGGTGTGTGGGGCGCGATAAAAGGCATGTAGACAAAAAATGGTTTGCTGCGGTCGCGCTCTCGAATGTAGCGGCTAACCTCATCAGCTAACAGAAAAGTTTCGTAACCCTCATCATTGATTGTGACACCGTTGCGCTGAAAGTCGCGCCCACCCATGTTGGCAAATGGCGGATAAAAGCCGACTTGGGTATGTAGATGGCCATAGAAATGCTCAAAGCCACGCTGATTGGGGTGGTAGCTCATCTGCGCGTGCCCAAGATGCCATTTGCCTACCATGGCCGTTTGATAACCGGCGGCCAAAAAGCTTTCAGGCATAAAATGCTCTTCGGGGTGAACACCGATATTGTCCCAAGGTGAGATAACCCCGTAGGCGACACCCAACTTAATTGGATCGCGCCCGGTCATCAAGGCCGCGCGAGTCGGCGAGCATATTGGCGTAGTGTAGAACCGATGCAGTTCGACACCCTCGGCTGCCAGACGATCCAGCGCTGGCGTGTCTATATCCCCACCGTGAAAGCCAACGTCATTCCAGCCCAAATCGTCGGCGACCATGACAATAATATTCGGCTGCGCAGCATGTGCCGAGGAGAGACAAAGAACAGTTAAGAGCAGCCAAATCCGCTTCATTGACGATGGTCTGCAAACCTTTGGAAGAGATGAAAAATCCACAATATCGGCCTCATTGGTTAATTCCACAATGAGTTTATGTAAAGCCCTAGCTAGCAGACAGGTCCATTTGCACTACGCGCGCATAGAGAAAACTAAGCGTGCAAAGGCTAGATTAGCTTAAATAGCGATCGAGCTGGCGCTCCACCTCACCCACCACTAAGGGTTTGAGTAGCGCTGCCAGAGCACCGAGACGGATAGTGACGAGAATGGAATGGGAATCCCAGCTGACCTCTGCTGCGGCAGTCCCCGGCAACTCATAAGTCATGCAGCGTTCGCTCCACTGGCATTGGCCGCCGTGTCTGGCTGTCAATTTTTCGCCTATTGCGTTGGCAATTGTCTGCATCTGTTCATCGCTGAGCTGATGGCTGCGACGCAGCTCCACCTCACTCATCGCTGTGAAGCGTGGCGACAATATCCGCCAGTGCTTGTGCTGGATTGGCAGCTTGGCTGATCGGGCGGCCGATGACTAAATAATCGCTGCCATCCAGCAGCGCTTGGCGCGGTGTAACGATACGCCGCTGATCATCCGCTGCACTGTTGGCTGGACGAATACCCGGGGTGACCAGGACAAAATCATCGTTTTGAGATTGGCGCAGCAGCGGCGCCTCTTGTGCAGAGCAAACTACCCCGTGCAGACCTGCTTGCCCGGTCAGAGCAGCCAGTAGCGCCACTTGCTCGGCCGGATCGCGGTCAATCCCTATACCCGCCAAGTCACTGCGTTCCATACTGGTCAGCACTGTCACCGCAATTAACAACATATCGCTGTTGCGCTGTGCCACCGCTTCGCCAGCAGCGACCATCATGCGCTCGCCACCGCTGGCGTGAACATTACACATCCAAACACCTAGTTCCGCCGCGACAGCAACCGCTTTGGCGACGGTATTGGGGATGTCGTGGAACTTGAGGTCGAGAAAAACATTAAACCCACGTCGGTGCAAAGCTTCCAGCAGTGCTGGGCCGCAGCGGGTAAACAGTTCTTTGCCAACCTTGAGTTTACAGTGGGCGGGATCTAGCTGATCAGCCAACGCCAAAGCTTGTTCGGCACTTTGGCAATCTAATGCCACCACTACTCGCGCGGGATCCGCTTTTAGCTGTTGTTGTAAGCGCAGCAGTGGTTGCGAAGTTGAGAGAGGATTGTTCATTGTAAAAACCTTGTTTTCTAACCCTCGAGGGGCCGGATTGAACTGCGTTAACGCTGTCTGTGGCCGTTCAGTTAGCTTGATCGGCAGTGTGTGCTTGAGCCGTGCGTCGCTCGACAACACGGTTGCGCAATAGACGCAGGCGGTATTGCACTGCCGCGAGGCTAAACCCTAACAGTACGCCCAACGCCAAGGTGAGCAACAGCCAGACACCACTGCTCCATTGCGGTGCCACCCAGATCAGCAGGTCAACGCTGATAAGCTGATCGTTGGCCAGTGCAAACAGGCCACCCAGAGCCGCTACTGCCAAAATGGCGAGTAGTTGTAAAAAAGTTTTGATAGCCGACACGGCCGCACTCCCAAAGACGAATTAAATAGCCAATGCCCTATTGTAACGCGTGCTGACGGCGCGCCCAAATCTACAGCCATTTAATCAAGCCGTAGTAGGTTATATCTCGAAGTCAGACGCAGCTGCCAATCTTTGCCGCGCCGAGAGAGCCAACCACGCAACTCCACTGTGCGCTGCTCCAAACTAACGAAATCATCCACCGCAAATTGCTCTGCTACCGCCTTGGAGAGTTGCACTGTGAGCTTGCCATCCACAATCAGCTGCGCTCTACCCGACAGAGTGTGGTTGCTCTGCTGAAAATGTAGCTGGGTCACTTTACCGATGATACGAGCAAACCCACCTTGAGCGATGTTATTGACGGCTAAAGGTGGATAGAGACCACCCGCCCAAATTCCACGGCGCTGTTCGCGCGCTGTGCGCTCGGCATTAGCCAGACACTCTGCCGCCCAGTCGTCGGGGACAAAAGTTATCTGCCAACCCAAACCTTGGCCGACAAGATAGGCTGCCAAACTATTGCCAGAACGGTCATACAGAGCCGCCAACAATCGCTGGTATCGGTCGCGCGGGTTGGCGCCTGTGCGGTAGTAAACTTGAGACTCGCTCGCTGCCAGCCACTGCTCTACACTCTCTTTGGCCTCTGCGGCCAACGGCTCGTCGATCGGGTTGTAGCGGCCGCTTCGCTCTGGGGTGTTCACCCCCAGTAAACGCACCTTGTCACCATTGGCAAAAACCACGGTGTCGCCATCGCTGACACGTTCGACGCGCGCTTGGGGCAGAGCCGCGAGCTGTGCTGCACTCAACTGACACTCGGTAGTCGGCTCACCGTGAGAGAGACCACTGAGCAGCACTATCCAGGCGAAAAAAAACGCGCCCCACACTGAGTGAGACACGTTTTTTAAGCGCTTGCTTTGCATTGTGTTGCTGTCAGGCTTGGTTGAGTCCCACCAGCAATCCGTGCAATTATTTGGCGCTGCGAGCACCAAAACGCTTGTTGAAGCGATCAATACGGCCGCCAGTATCCATCACCTTCTGCTTGCCGGTGTAGAAGGGGTGGCAAGCTTCGCAGACATCGAGGTGGATATCGGCACCGCGGGTAGAACCCACAGTGATAACATTGCCACAGCTGCAATGGGCTTTCATTTCGGTGTAGTTGGGGTGGATTTCGGCTTTCATGACTGCTCCAGTATCGCTTCGGGTTGTACCGCCACTTCGACTGCCGCTGCCGCAAATTGCCAAACAGTAGACGCCAGAGCACGGTGCTCTTGATTAGGTGCGCGATTATAGGCAGTCCGCGCGCGCAGCGCAAACCTTATTCATCGCCCTCCTCAGTAATAATATTGCACCGCAACGCGATGTGGGTGACACTGCCCGCTGTGCAATAACCCAGTAAAGTCTTGGGTTGTGTTAATTTTATACTGTAGGTCTGATGTCTCTCCCAGAAACTGCCCCCGCCAATCTAATTGTCAGTGTCGCCGTCCCTTCACCGCTGCGGCGCTTGTTTGACTATTCTATAGCCACTCAAAGGCCGGAACAGAGCTTGCCTGGGTGTCGGGTGAGCGTTGAGTTTGGCCGCCGTCAGTGTGTCGGCATTATTGTTGCGGTGGCGGAACAGAGCGATGTTGCCAGTGAAAAACTCAAGCCGATCAGTGAGTTAATCGACAGCCAGCCGCTGTTGGACAGTGAATTGTTAAAGCTGCTCAACTGGGCTCAAAACTACTACCATGCCAGCCCCGGTGATGTAATGCTTGGCGCTCTGCCGCCGTACCTGCGCGAGGGCTCGGCACGGGTTGATGACAGCATCTCTGGCTGGCAGCTCACCACGCTCGGCAAAGGGCTGACACCCAGCAGCTTGAAGCGTGCCAAAAAACAACAACAGGCCATTGAAGCGCTTTTGGATGGCCCCCAGCCACAGGCCAACCTACAGCAGTTGGTGGGAGCCAGCGCTATTAAATCTCTGCTAGATAAGCAGCTTATAGAGGCAATTTCACTAGAGCCTGCGGAGCCCTGCCAATCGACAGCGACCGTCGAGCAAGACTCATTATTGCTCAATACTGAGCAACAAGTAGCCCTCGATAGTATTGAGCTTGGCCGCTACAGCTGCTCTTTGCTGCACGGCGTCACCGGTAGCGGCAAAACCGAGGTCTACTTGCAGCTAATCGCCAAAGTCCTGCAACGCGGTCAACAGGTACTGGTGCTGATTCCAGAAATTAGCCTCACCGCACAAACTGAACAACGCTTTAGCGCCCGTTTTAATGTCGATATCGTCACCTTAAATTCCAGTGTTGCCGCAGTGGAAAAGTGCCGGCGCTGGCAGCGCGCCGCAAGCGGCAGAGCCTCTATCGTTTTGGGTACCCGTTCGGCCGTTTTTGCACCACTGCCCGCACTGGGAATGATTGTCGTTGATGAAGAACACGACAGTTCGTTCAAGCAGCATGAAGGGTTCCGCTACCACGCTCGCGATGTCGCTGCAGTGCGCGCTAAACAGCTAAACATACCCCTGCTACTGGGATCGGCCACTCCCGCTCTGGAGAGTTTGCACAATGCTGGGCAAGGGCGATATAACTATTTGACGCTCAAGCAGCGCGCTGGAGACGCTTTGCCGCCCCAGTGGCAGTGGATAGATTTGCGCAATAGCACAACCCATGCTGGGCTTGCCGAGCCGACAGTTGAAGCCATCAAAGAGACCCTGGCTGCGGGCAAGCAGGTTTTAGTCTTCTTAAACAGGCGCGGCTTTGCACCCACCTTAATATGCCATCAGTGCGGCTGGGTAGCGCAATGTCCGCACTGCGACAGCCGCTTGACTGTCCACCGCCGCTTGCGCAAGCTCAGCTGTCACCACTGCGATTTATCCCGGCCACTGCCCAGAGGTTGCGAGGGGTGTAGCAGCGGAGCATTAATGACTGTCGGCGAAGGCACTCAGCAGACAGAGGAGTGGCTGCAACGCCAGTTCCCGGGGCTTTTAGTGGTCAGAGTCGATCGCGACTCTACCCGTCGCCAGGGCTCTTTTGAAAAACTCTACGCCCAAGTTGAACAGAGCGATGCAGCGCTGCTAATTGGCACGCAAATGCTGGCCAAAGGGCACCATTTTCCCAAAGTTACGCTGGCCGTTATTGTCGACGCCGACAGCGGTCTATTCGCCGCAGACTTCCGCGCTCACGAGCGCTTTGCGCAACTGCTCCTGCAAGTTGCCGGGCGCAGCGGCCGCGGCGATAGCCCCGGGCGTGTGCTGGTGCAGAGCCACCAGCCCGACCACCCTCTGCTCACCGCGGTTGCTGCAGGCGATTATCAAGAGATTGGGCGCACTCTGCTCGCCCAACGCCAACTCACCGATATGCCGCCCTACCAGCATCTTGCGGTAGTTCGCGCTGAATCGACTAAACCAGAGGATGCCGAGGGTTTTCTAAGCGAATTACGCCACGCACTGCAAGTCTACTGCACCCCAAAGCTTGGATTGCTCGGTCCATTGCCGGCCAACCAAGAAAAACGTGCCGACCGCTATCGCTATATATTGCAGGTCAATGCTGCCGATCGCCAACAGCGCCATCAACTGCTCGCTCACGCTGTCACTGTCGCCGCCAAGTTACCCAGCGCGAAACGCTGTCGGTGGACAGTTGATGTCGACCCCCTGGACCTGTAAGAGAGAACTGCACAAGAACCCTACCGAGTAGAGCCGCAGCAGCTTATAATTAGCTGATCAGCCGTTCACACTGCCACTAGAGCCATTATGTTCAAACCAACTACCACTCTGCCAACCATTCAAGCCGGGCACAGCAAGCGCCGCAGTGGCGCCCAAGCCAGCCGCCAATCACAGCGCAGCGCAGCGGCTCCCAGCAGATGGCCTTCGTTTTTTGCCGGGATAGTGGTCGGTTTAGCGGCGAGCTGGTTGGCCCCGAAACTGCTCGAGAATAACCAGACCAATCTCTACAGCAATAAAGGCAGTGACAGCAGTCAAGCAGAGAGTGGCGCCCAAGCTGAGCCCACCCAATTTAATTTCCCTCAGCTGTTCAAAGAGAGTGAAGTAATCGTCTCCGAGCGGGAACTCACTCAACCGAGCGCGGCTGAGCAGAACAGTGATTATTTTGTTCAAGTGGGTTCTTTTCGAGACTCGGGTGATGCCGATAGTTTGCGTGCCCGCTTGCTGCTGCTGAACCTTGATGCCAGTGTCGAGTCAGTCTCGGGAGAGACCGGCTTGTGGCACAGAGTGGTCAGCGGGCCTTACAACACACCACAGGCGGCAGAGCAAGCCCGCAATAAACTGCACGCCAATAACATCCAAACTTTGGTGCTCAAACGTCAGAGATAAGCATCGTACTCAAGGCGCGTTACACGGCGGTCAAATTCACTTTTTTCACCGCGCTTACAGCTGGCGTAAAGCTCGGCAAAATCTTCGCCCAGATAGCGCTTGATAAATTCTGACGGCTCAAAGGCTGCCAGCGCAGCATCCCAATTGGTGGGTAGGTCGGGCTGCTCAACTTGTGCCTCACCCTCAACCGCGGGTGCCGGTTCCAGCTTATTCTCAATACCGTATAGCGCCCCAGCTAAAATTGCTGCGACCACTAAATAGACGTTGGCATCGGCACCGGGCAGGCGGTGCTCTATTCTGATTGCAGAGGCATCGCCGGCGGGGATACGCAGTGCTGTGGTGCGATTTTCATAACCCCAGTTGGCGGCAACCGGGGCAAAACTGCCCGGCGCCAGGCGCCGATAAGAGTTAATGTTGGGTGCAAAGATCGCCATAGCCTCACCCATAGTTGCCAGGCAACCGGCCACTGCGTGGTGGAGTGTTGTGCTGCCGCGTTGGTCATCACCAATAAATACGTTGTTGCCCGCCTTGTCGAGCAAACTGAAATGAATATGCATTCCGTTGCCGACCTCTTCAGCAAAGGGTTTGGCCATAAAGGTGGCCAACTGCTGGTGACGACGCGCTACAGCGCGAATAGCACGGCGCAGCAAGCTGCCGTTGTCGCAGGCGCTGACAGCATCGGCCTGATGATGCAGGTTGATCTCGTACTGCGAGGCACCGCACTCTGTAATCAGAGTGTCGACGGGAATCCCTTGGGCGCGGGCGACAGCATCAATCTCATCCATAATAGGCGCTACTTCGCGCATCGCGTCGAGGCTGTAACAATCGCCTCCCAGTGGCAGAGTAAGCTCTGTACTCTGGGTATGCAGCGGCTGGCCACTGTCGTCGCGCTGCTCTTGCAGCAAATGGAATTCAAGCTCGCTGGCCACTACCGGGGTTAAACCGAGTTGTGTGTAGCGCGCCACAACAGATTGTAGAATTGCACGCGGGTCAGCGCTGTAAGGTACGGTTTCCTGCTCACTGTGGCTGGCTTCACTCATTTGAATAATCAACTGAGCGGTCGGGCGATCAGCCCATGGCACCAGCGCCAAAGTCGCCGGGTCAGCGAGACAAATACCGTCACAGTCACCCGTCGCCTCAATCAGTTCAGGAATATCTCGCCCCCAACTGTCGAGTGATATGACCGACTTCGGCATTTTAAATTCGCCGCCAAAGACTTTTTTTATCTGCTCTCTGGGCACCCATTTGCCGCGGTGATTGCCGGCAAAATCGTGCAAGATCACCTCAAAAACCTCTACATCAGGATGTTGCTCTAAAAATTGATTTAGCTGTTCTATCGAACTCATGGTCTAACTCGTATAGGGTTATTGTTGTTGGCAGAGCTATTGCTCGGCGAGATCGCCAAGGGTTTCTCGCAGCGGTTCTAAATAGGGTTCAAAGTTGCGCCAGTAAGCCACCGCACTGGAGTATAGCGGCTGACGCACCTGCTCAGAACTTGCCGTATTCACCGCTCTATCGGTCTGGTGAAAATCAATACATTGCTGCTCAAAAGGTAACTCACAAAAATCTAACAGTCGCTCAACATGGCGGTTAATATCACTGACAACATCCTCATACTGCACGTCGAGGATACGGCCAGGGAAGCATTGGTGCCAGTGAGCCATCAACCGATGATAGTCGCGATAGTAATGGCCCAAGTCCTCGAGCGAGTAACTAAAGTTTTGTCCCTCAGCCCACAACTGTTTAAAACAACCAAAGCAGTTGTCCATCGGCTGACGGCGGGTATTGATAATTTTTGCCGCGGGCAGAGAGGCGAGAATCAAGCCTAAATAGATAAAATTGTTGGGTAATTTATCAATAAAATGCGGCGTTCCAGCGCTGCGGTGGCGCGCCGCTTGCTCCAAATAGCGTTTGCCAATGGTTGTCAGCTGTTCGGCGCCAAGCTCGGCCATAGCCGCCGGGTAAGGCTGGCTGGCCAGAGGTTTGGGGGGGCGCGCTAAACCACTGGCCAGCCACGGTATATAGGGTAGCTCGCGCGTCCCCTCAACAGCCGAGTGGCTGGCCAGTATCTGTTCTTGCAAGGTAGAGCCAGAGCGCGGTAAGCCTAATATAAAAATGGGCGCCCGGTCAGCGACCCCAGCCGCAGCGAGGCTGGCCAATAGCTGTGGATTAAACGTCTCGATAATGGCATCAATCTGCGCACTGAAACGACTGCTGTCCCAGCGCACCAACTCTCGCTTGACGGCATTGGCCGAGGCGTAGCTGGCAAAGGCCTGCGGCCATTGCTGCTGGTGCTCATGAGCTTTGGCCTGGGCGTAGCCAAAATAAACTCGCTCTTGGGCAGGCAGATCTTGTTTAGCCAACTGGGCCTGAATGGCCTCCTGTTCAGCCGTACTGAAACGGTACGTTTTAAGATTGGCCAGCGACCAAGCGGCCTCACCACAGCTGGGATCGAGTTCAAGGCTGCGCCGGTAGGTGCTTATCGCCTCACTGCTGCGCCCGAGAGTTTTGAGTGCGGTGGCACGCTGTGAGAGTGCTGCGACAAAATCGGGTGATTGATTAATGACACGGTCAAAATAATCCAGCGCAGTCGTAAAATCGTTGTCTTTACTGGCGAGATGGCCGAGTAACATCAGAGCTTCGCGCCAATCCGGCTCGATTTCTAAGGCGCGTCGGCAAGCTTGGGCTGCCGGTTCAAGTAAGTCTTGCCTAGAGAGTGCCGTGGCCAAATGCAGCCACCAACGCTTGTTTTCTGGCAGCGCTACGGTAAAGCGCCCGGCAATTTGTTCCGCCCAGTGCGCGCGGTTTGTCGCTATAGCGCGATTAAACAACAACTGTGCCAACGCCGGATTGAGTGGATCGCGCTCCATAGCGGCCAGGGCCAACTGTTCTCCGCGGCGCTGCTCACCCGCCGATGCACTAGCGGCCAACAGCGGGCGAATTTCTCGAAGTTGTTCAGCTCGCCGGCTGCGGGAGGGCAATTGATCCGCCAACTGCTGCGCTTCACCCTCTTCACCGCGAGCCTGCAAGAGGCTTTGCAGAGTTTTTGCGGCGCTGCCCAGCTTGGGATTGATTGATAAGGCGCGGCGCAAACAGCGTTCGGCCTCACTGTCACTGCCCTGCTGCTGATGCGCTCGACCTAAGTCAGCCCATCCTTCAGCGTAATCCGCAGCCAATGAAACCACTTGCTCTAGCCTGGTCCGTGCCTGGCTCACTCGCTTGAGTGCCAGATCGCACTGGGCGCGCAAACGCAGAGCATTTACCTCGCGCGGGTTAGCCGCAAGCAGGGGCTCTAAGAGATCGATAGCGACTTGTATGCGACCTTGTTGCATCGCCTGCAGCGCTTTTAAAAATTGTTCGCGGTGGCTAGCTGACATAGATTAATGAACTGGTTAAAGATAAGTTCATTGTAACCAGCCGCGGGCTGCGAAGCGACTGAGTATTCGCACGCCGAGCTATGCGAATACTCAAGCCACACACTCAATTATTGAACGGTTAGCAGACCCCTGTTGCGCTCTAAAGTTTTACGCCCTATTCCTTTAATATTTAGCAGCTCATCAACCGAGCTAAAGCTGCCGTGTTGATTGCGATAAGTCACAATGTCATCGGCCTTAGCTGGACCAATCCCCACCAGCGCTGTGGCCAGCTGTTCAGCTGTAGCAACATTGATATCAATCGGCATTTCACTGGACATGGCTAATGTCTCTAGCTGCTCTGGGTGATCAGATTGAGCTGTGACACTGCTGGAGAGAAAAACCATAGAGGTCAGAGCGACCAACAGAATAAACGGTAAAACGTAGCGCCAGTAACTTTGGGTAGTTGGGGTGTGGAAGTAGAGAGCCATAATATTTTCCTCAGGTGGTTGTGAGTAAAACTCGCAGCCCAACAAAACATGCTGGACACCTATAGAAAATGGCTGTGAACAAGGCGATGCGCTATAGCCGTGAGCGGCTACAACTAAGAGCTTAGCCGTCGATAAAACCCGCTTGGTTATTAACCCGCTCGCGCAGCTCTTTACCAGGTTTAAAATGAGGTACGTATTTTCCAGTCAGATCGACTTCATCGCCGGTCTTGGGATTGCGGCCGCGACGCGGCGCGCGGTAGTGAAGGCTAAAGCTGCCAAATCCGCGGATTTCAATCCGCTGCTGGTTGACTAGCGTATGGGTCATTTTTTCCAGCAACATTTTGACCGCCAGCTCAACATCACGAGTCGGCAGGTGATCTTGACTGTTGGCGATTTTATCTATTAATTCAGACTTGGTCATAGCGACTTACAAAACTAGCAGAGAATTTAGATTACTGATTCTATTGGATTTTTTCAAAAATTCAAGGATTCATTCGCCAACCAGGACGATAAATACAAGGCATAAAAAAGGGCGGCTTGCGCCACCCTTTTTTAACAGAACAAGAGAGCCTTACTTGTCCATTTGCGCCTTGATCAGATCACCGATAGTAGTCGGTGCTGCTGCTTCAGTCTCTTTGCTGCGGTGCGACTGCACTGCGGCTTTCTCGTCAGCGACATCTTTCGCTTTGATAGAGAGGCTGATAACGCGCGTCTTGCGGTCAACGTTAATGATCTTCGCTTCGACAGACTCACCGACAGTGAGGACATTGCGAGCATCTTCAACTTTCTCACGCGAGAGTTCAGAAGCTTTCAATACCGCTTCGATCTCTTCACCCAAGGTAATTACTGCCGCCTTGGCGTCAACTTCTTTGACGGTACCAGTAACGATGGTGCCTTTGTCGTTGTCATTAACGTAGTTATTGAAGGGGTCGTCAGCCAGTTGCTTGATACCCAGCGAGATGCGCTCGCGTTCTGAATCGATAGCTAAGACTACGGTGTCAACCTCATCGCCTTTCTTGTAGTTGCGCACAGCTTCTTCGCCGGCTTCGTTCCAAGAGATGTCCGAAAGGTGAACCAGTCCGTCAATACCACCGTCCAGACCAATAAAGATACCGAAATCGGTAATCGACTTGATGCTGCCAGAGATTTTGTCGCCCTTGCCATGAGTGGCTGCAAAATCATCCCAGGGGTTAGTTTGACACTGTTTGATGCCCAGCGAGATACGGCGACGCTCTTCGTCGATATCAAGGATCATCACCTCTACTTCGTCACCGAGGTTAACGATCTTAGAGGGGTGTACGTTCTTATTGGTCCAATCCATTTCAGAGACGTGTACCAGACCTTCTACACCATCTTCCAGCTCAGCAAAGCAGCCGTAATCAGTGAGGTTGGTGATAACCGCTTTAACACGGCCGCCCTCTGGGTAGCGCCCTTTGATATCGCCCCAAGGATCTTCGCCCATCTGCTTCATACCGAGAGAGACGCGGTTGCGCTCGCGGTCGAACTTGAGGACTTTAACGTCAATTTCGTCGCCAACGTTGATCATCTCAGAGGGGTGACGGATGCGCTTCCAAGACATATCGGTGATGTGCAACAGACCATCGATACCGCCGAGGTCAACAAACGCACCGTAATCAGTGAGGTTTTTAACCACACCTTTGAGTGATACGCCCTCTTCGAGGTTAGCCAGCAACTCTTCGCGCTCGGCTGAGTTGGCGCTCTCCATGACCGCGCGACGGCTAACAACAACATTGTTGCGTTTGGCATCGAGCTTGATCACTTTAAATTCAAGTTCTTTGTTTTCCAGGTGGGTGATTTCGCGCAGTGGGCGAACATCAACCAGTGAGCCAGGCAAGAATGCGCGCAGGCCAGCAACATCGACTGTAAAGCCGCCTTTAACCTTACCGCTGATGATACCAGTAACGACTTCGTCTGCTTTGTGAGCAGCTTCAAGCTCAATCCAAGACTCAGCACGGCGGGCTTTTTCGCGTGACAGACGAGTGGCACCGAAGCCATCTTCTACCGCTTCAAGTGCAACCTGCACTTCGTCGCCAACGGCAACTTCAAGTTCGCCGCGCTCGTTGTAAAATTGTTCTGCGGGGATAACGCCTTCAGACTTGAGGCCGGCGTGAACCGTTACCCAGTCTTTGTCTACATCGAGAACTACACCAGTAATAATGGCGCCAGTTTTCATCTCGACGGTTTTTAGGCTTTCTTCAAATAAATCTTGGAAGCTTTCGCTCATAATAAGAGTCCTGATAATGACAGAGCCAATACAGGGCCAGTTAGGTTGGAGGCCGGGATTGCATGACTCTTTTTACCGCACAGCCAGATGTCGCGGGTCAGTTATACACAAGCTCAACAGCGGCATTGCTGGCAGCCACTGTCTCACCTTCTTTTACGGCCTACACCATCTGCTTTAAAGCGAGAATAGAGAGCACCGATTCCATCACTTCATCGATCGACATCGCTGAGGTATCCAGCTCGATAGCATCGTCTGCTGGACGCAGTGGTGAGGCATCGCGATTGATGTCGCGCTCGTCGCGCTGGCGAACCTGCTCGACGAGGGCGGCGAGACTAACATTTTCGCCCTTTTCAAGCAACTCTTTGTGCCGGCGCGCGGCGCGCTCTTCCGCCGAAGCGGTGAGATAAATTTTCAGTGGCGCATCACTAAACACCACCGTGCCCATATCGCGACCATCGGCGATCAAACCGGGTGGGCGCGCGAAATCCCGCTGACGCTGCAGAAGCGCCTCGCGCACAGAGGGCACTGTGGCAACCTGAGAGGCCAGCGCACCAGTTTGCTCAGTGCGCAATTCACGGCTGACATCTTCGCCTTCTAACAGCACCACTACTTGCTGTTGATCAGTTTTAAATTGAATATCCATATGCTCGGCTAACACTTCGAGCGCAGTGTGGTTGGCAAAGTCGATGCCGCGGCGGCTGGCAGCAAGTCCCAGCAGGCGGTAAAGCGCACCACTGTCGAGATAGTGATATCCCAAGCGGCTCGCTAGTCGGCGGCAAAGTGTACCTTTACCTGCGCCACTCGGGCCATCTATGGCGATCACTGTCACCGAAAGTTGTTCTGCAGCCATTGCTGGGTGCTCCTAAATAGAGAAAGTCGTCAATCATTCGACAATCAGTTTGATACCCACCTGCTGAGCCAGTTCGGCGAAGGTCGGGAAAGAAGTGGCGACATTGTTACAGTCGTCGATGACAATTTCGTGGCTGGCACGCAGGCTGGCAATAGCAAAAGCCATGGCGATACGATGATCGTGCTGACTCGTCACTCGGCCACCGCCAAGTTGGCCGCCGGTGATGCGAATACCGTCTTCGGTCGGTGTCGCCGAGATACCCAAAATCTGCAGGCCATCAGCCATTGCTTGTATGCGGTCGCTCTCTTTAACGCGCAGCTCATGGGCACCTGTCAAAACGGTCTCACCCTCGGCGCAGGCAGCGGCAACAAACAACACAGGAAACTCATCGATAGCCAAAGGCACTTGTGATTCGTCGATAGCAATACCGTGCAGCGGAGCATAGCGCACGCGGATATCAGCAACCGGTTCGCCACCCACTTCGTCCTGGTTAGCCAATTCTACGTTGGCGCCCATGGCGCGAAGAATGTTGATCACACCGATGCGGGTGGGATTGATGCCGATATGTTGCAGGGTTATATCAGAGCCTGGCGTAATCGCTGCAGCGACCATAAAAAATGCGGCTGAGGAGATATCAGCAGGGACATCGATGCGGCCACCGCGCAACTTTCCACCCCCGCGCAGCGAGACACGACTAGCGCCATCGCCCAAGTTTTCACTGACCACCTGGTAACCAAAACCGCGCAGCATACGCTCGGTGTGGTCGCGAGTTGGGGCCGGTTCAATGACTGATGTTTCACCGTCACAGTAAAGGCCGGCCAACAGCAGACACGATTTAACCTGTGCGCTAGCCATAGGCATTGTGTAGTTCAGCGGTTTGAGTTTCTGTCCACCGGTGATTCGCAGCGGCGGCTTACCCCCTTGGTTGGTCTCTATGACGGCGCCCATCTCGGCCAAAGGATTGGCGACACGACCCATCGGCCGACCACTCAGCGACTCATCACCGACCAGCACAGAGTCGAATTGCTGCCCGGCCAGAACGCCGGCCAGCAGGCGCATACCGGTGCCGGCGTTGCCGACATCCAGAGGGGTTGTCGGCGCGCGCAGGCCGTTCAAGCCTACTCCGTGGACAACTACGCGACCCTGTTGCGGCCCCTCAATTTGCACGCCCATGGCGCGAAACGCACGCAGGGTGGCGATACTGTCTTCGCCCTCGAGAAAGCCGGTGACCTCGGTCATTCCTTCGGCGAGAGCACCGAGCATAATTGAGCGATGAGAGATAGATTTATCACCCGGCACACGAATAGACCCTACGGCTGTGCCGCCGGGAGATAAACGAAAAGTAAGAGGTTTGGCGCTCATAGTGTCGCAGTCTAATCCTTGTTCAAGTAATTGGCTAAAGTGCTGGCGAGCGGACTGCGCGCGGGTAAAGAGGTCCAGCAAATAAGCTCCGTCATTGTTATCGATGGCGGAACGCAAACGCGCAAAGTCGGCGGTCAGGCGGTCCAGCACTTGTAAAACAGCCGTGCGGTTAGCGAGCGCGATATCGCGCCACATTACTGGGTCACTTGCCGCTATACGGGTAAAATCGCGAAAGCCGCCAGCCGCGTAGCGGAAGATCTCTCTGTCAGCGCGCAAATCTGCCAGTGTATCGACCAGCGAAAACGCTAAAAAATGCGGCAGATGGCTCGTCGCCGCCAGTATCTCATCGTGGTCGGCAACACTCATTGTCGTGACAATAGCGCCGCCGCCCTGCCAGAGAGACTCAACGCGTTGCAGATGCTCTGCCGCACTGTTTTCGTGCGGAGTCAAAATCACTCGGTGATCGACAAACAGGTCGGCGTTAGCCGCACTGACTCCGCTCTTCTCCGAACCTGCAATCGGATGACCGGGGATAAACTGCTCTGGCAATGTCCCATAGCAATCGAACAAGGCGGTTACAACACTGCCTTTGACACTGGCAACATCGGTTAATGTCACCGCGCCATCCAAATAGGTTTTACACTCTTGCAGCACCTGTGGCACTGTCAGTGTCGGCACGCCAATCACCAACAGATCGCCGCGGCCGAGCTCACTGGCCAGTTCGGCAATAGAATTTGCCGCACGATCAATGACACCGGCTTGCAGAGCTAGATCTAGAGTAGAACTGCGTCGCGACACGCCAATCACCTCGACGGCCAAGCCGCGCTGGCGCGCCGCCAGGGCCAGGCTAGAGCCGATTAGGCCGAGCCCAACGACGACAAGTTTGTTCACTGCTGTTGAAATAGCGGTCACCTTAAAACTCTGACGAATGCGACTAGAGCACTGCCTTGGGGTAGGAGCCTAACAGCTTCAAATCGGCCACTTTGGCACTCAGCTGCTCTAACAAGCGCGCGATCTCTGGCTGCTCTGCATGGCCGGAAAAATCAATAAAAAAGTGGTAGTTCCACTTACCACTTCGCGATGGCCGAGTTTCTATGCGGGTCAAATCGACACCGTTTTCACGGAAAGGCTCTAACAACTCGTGCAGCGCACCTGGCTGATTGCGCACGGCAACCAAAACTGAGCTTTTGTCATCGCCTGAGGGCGGCACAGGTTCGCGGCCAATAATCAAAAAACGCGTCGAGTTGTCGGGCAGATCTTCAATACGCTCCCATATTTTACTCAGCCCATAGAGCTGGCAGGACATCTCGCCGGCAATTGCGGCAGAGTTCCACTCTCCCGCTACACGGCGCGCAGCTTCTGCATTACTACTGACCGCCACGCGTTCAATATTGGGGTAGTTGGCATCTAACCACTTGCGACACTGCGCCAGCGACTGAGCGTGGGAATAGACCCGTGTGATACTCTCTCGATTCGTGTTGGGGCCCACCATAAAGTGATGGTGGATTCGCAGTTCGACCTCACCACAAATCTGCAAAGAGGAGTCGACAAAGCTGTCCAATGTATTAGAGACCACACCCTCAGTCGAATTTTCGACCGGCACCACGCCGTAGTTGCAGCTGCCGGCAATCACATCGCGGAAGACTTCATCGATGGCACTTTTGGGGACGCTCACCGCAGACTGGCCGAAGTGTTTAAGAGCCGCCTCTTGGGTGAACGTGCCCTCTGGGCCGAGATAGGCGACAGAGACGGGTTTCTCTAGAGCTAGACACGCGGACATTACCTCTCTGAACAGACGCGCCATCTCTTCGTTGTCGAGCGGCCCTTGGTTGCGATCCATTACCCGACGGAGTACTTGCGCCTCGCGCTCGGGCCGGTAGAACGCGCTCTCGCCGGCGGCTGTTTTGACTTCAGCCACCTGCATTGCACAGCGCGCCCGCTGGCTAATTTTTTCGATAATTTCACTGTCTAATGCGTCAATCTGGTCGCGCAAATCGCTCAGCGAGGGAAGATCACTCATCTGGTTACCTATCTATCTGGCTGGTTACTCGTCGCTGACAGCGCTCTCTGCAGGCTCTTGCTGCTCGACATCGAGGGCCTCATCCTGCTCTTCAATACGCGCCAAGCTCACTAAGTTCTCGCCCTCTTTGAGCCGAATAATCCGCACCCCTTGGGTGTTGCGCCCGACGACAGATATTTCGTCACCACGGGTGCGCACCATGGTGCCCTGATTGGAGATGAGCATAACCTCATCGCCCTCGAACAGCTGCGTAGCACCGACCAAGGGGCCGTTGCGCTCACTCGCTTGGATGGCAATCATGCCTTTGCCACCACGCCCCTTAGTGGGGAACTCTGTGGTGCGCGTGCGCTTGCCATAGCCGTTGTCGCAGACAGTCAGCAAGTAGCCGTTTTGGTCGGGAATAACCATCGATATAATACTTTCGCCCTCGGGCAGACGCATACCGCGCACTCCTTTGGAGACACGCCCCATGGAGCGGACATCATCGCCGCCAAAGCGCACAGCTTTGCCCTCGCTGCTGAACAACATAATGTCCTGAGAGCCGTCAGTAATCGCTGTACCTACTAATTGGTCACCCTCAACCAAGTCGACAGCACGCAACCCAACTGTGCGCGGACGCGAATACTGGTCGAGAGAAGTCTTTTTAACCGTACCATTGGCTGTCGCCATAATGACGAACTGGTCTGCACTGTACTCTTCCACCGGCAGGATAGAGGTAATGCGCTCACCCTCACCCAACGGCAGCAGATTAACAACAGGGCGGCCGCGGCTGTTGCGGCCCGCCAGCGGTATCTGATAAACCTTGAGCCAATAGACCTTACCCACACTGGTAAAGCAGAGAATCGTGGCGTGCGTGCTAGCTACCAGAAGGTGCTCAACAAAATCTTCGTCTTTAACCGCTGTCGCTGATTTACCCATACCGCCGCGGCGCTGTGCCTGATAGTCGCTCAGCGCTTGAGTCTTAGCGTAGCCGCCATGAGAAATGGTGACAACGCGGTCCTCTTCCGTAATGAGGTCCTCTATTGTTAGGTCATGTTGCGACTCGATAATTTCGGTGCGGCGCGCATCGCCAAATTCGTCGACGACTTCTTCGAGCTCACCGCGGATCACCTCCATCAAGCGAGCGTGGCTGCCCAAAATGTCTTGATACTCGGCAATTTCAGTTAGCTTGACAGCAAATTCTTCCAGAATTTTGTCTTGCTCCATGCCGGTTAAACGGTGCAAACGCAGCTCGAGGATATCTTTAGCTTGCTCAGGCGACAGGTAGTAGAGGCCGTCGCGCATACCGTACTCTGGCTCCAACCACTCGGGACGCGTCGCTTCAGAGCCTGCGCGCTCTAGCATTTCAGTGACATGGCCGGGGCTCCAGCCGCGCGACACTAACGCTTCGCGGGCTTCGGCCGGGCTTGGCGATTGTTTGATAAGCGCAATCACTTCATCGATATTGGCCAGCGCAATCGAGAACCCTTCCAGGGTATGTGCTCGCTCTCGCGCCTTGCGCAGCAGATAAATAGTGCGGCGTGTAACCACTTCGCGGCGGTGGCGAATAAAGGCTTCAAGCATCTGCTTGAGATTGAGAATCTTAGGCTGGCCATCGACAAGCGCCACGACATTGATACCAAAGACGCTTTGCAGCTGAGTCTGGGCGTAGAGATTGTTGAGGATAACCTCACCCACTTCACCGCGCTTGAGCTCAATAACCACGCGCAAACCGTCTTTGTCGGACTCATCACGCAGCTCGGATATACCTTCAATCTTTTTCTCTTTAACCAATTCGGCAATGCGCTCAATTAGACGCGCCTTGTTGAGCTGATAAGGGAGCTCGGTGATGATGATTGTTTCGCGATTGGTTTTTTCATTGACCTCGACATGAGCTTTGGCGCGTACGTAAATGCGCCCGCGGCCGGTGCGGTAGGCCTGCACGATTCCCGCTTTGCCGTTGATAATGGCTGCCGTTGGGAAATCGGGACCGGGGATATACTCCATCAACTCATCGATGGTGATCTCTTCATTGTCGATCAACGCCAAGCAGCCGCGCACTACTTCAGTCATGTTGTGCGGCGGAATATTGGTGGCCATGCCCACAGCGATACCCGAAGATCCATTGATCAGCAGATTGGGCACTCGGGTGGGCATCACTGCTGGAATGGTTTCAGTCTCATCGTAGTTGGGAACGAAATCGACGGTCTCTTTATCCAGATCCGCTAAAAGTGCATGCGCCAGTTTGGTCATGCGAATCTCGGTGTAACGCATTGCAGCGGCCGAATCGCCATCGATTGAGCCAAAGTTACCTTGGCCATCTACCAGCATGTAACGCAGCGAGAAGTCCTGCGCCATGCGCACGATGGTATCGTAAACCGCCGAGTCACCGTGGGGGTGGTATTTACCGATCACATCACCGACTACACGCGCAGATTTTTTGTAGGCTTTGTTCCAATCGTTACCCAACTCGCTCATCGCATAGAGCACTCGTCGGTGAACCGGCTTGAGACCGTCGCGCACATCGGGAAGTGCGCGACCTACGATTACGCTCATCGCGTAATCGAGATAGGACTGTTTGAGTTCGTCTTCGATATTAACCGGAACAATTTCTTTGGCTAGGTCACCCATGGCGGCGTTATGCATCCTTTTTTTTAACTAATGGGAGGGTGCGACTGCTTTTCGAGCAGCTCTGTAAATGCACCTTTTATTGCACACCGAGCTAAATCGCTAATGCACATCAATTTAAGCTGCCTAGTCTACCACAACTACCCCCCCTTACACCTCACTTTATGCACGCTGAAACTGCCGCTGCGCGATGAATCACCCGTTTAAGCTGTCGCCGTCCAGCCTTTAAAAAAGCTATACTGCGCGCTGCATTAACTACCCCATTAAGGAGTGCCGCGTGAGCAGCCCGATCGCCGTCGACAAACTGATTAGCGCCAGCTGGATAATCCCGATAGTGCCCGCCAATACGGTGCTATCAGAGTGCGCCGTGGCTATCGATAACGGCAAAATTGTCGACCTCTGCACCCAGCGTGAAGCCGCTTTGAAATACACGCCGCGCGAGCATATCGAGCTGCCCGGGCAACTACTGATGCCCGGCCTAATCAATAGCCACAGCCACAGCGCAATGACACTACTGCGCGGTTACGCCGATGATCTCCCGCTGGAGCGCTGGTTAGCGGATGCTATTTGGCCTGCAGAGAGCCAGCTGGTCTGCGACGAATTTGTCGCCGTCGGCACTCGCCTAGCCCTAGCAGAGATGATTGCTAGCGGCACGACCAGCTTCGCCGATATGTATTTTTTTCCTGAAGCGACCGCGCGCGAATCCGCCAGCGCTGGCCTGCGCGCGCTATTGGCAGCGCCGATTTTTGATGGCGCCGGTAGTTGGGGCCAAGATGCCGACGACTACATCCACAAAACTCTCAAGCTGCGCGACAACTATAAAAGCCACAGCTTGGTCGAGATCGCCTTCGGCCCTCACGCCCCTTACAGCTGCAGCGACACCACTATCCAGAAAGTCGCTACTTTTGCCCAAGAGCTCGATATGGCGGTGATGATCCACCTTCACGAGACTGAGCAGGAGATAGCCCAAGCTGTAGCGGCCAACGGACAGCGCCCTATCGAGCGCTTGGCCGAGCTCGGCCTGTTTGGGCCGCGGACACTGTGTGTGCATATGACCACGGCCAATGATGAAGAGCTTGCGACCCTGCAAAAGAATGGCAGCCATATAGTCCACTGCCCAAGCTCCAACCTAAAACTGGCCAGCGGCATAGCGCCGGTCCCCCACTATCAGAGCGCCGGTGTGAATGTCGCAATCGGCACCGACGGTGCTGCTAGCAACAATAGTTTGGACCTATTCGCCGAGCTGCGTCTTGCCGCTCTGTTAGGCAAGGCAGCCTCTGGTGATGCCGCCGCCATTGACTGCCATCGCGCGCTGCGCATGGCGACACTGGATGGTGCCCGTGCGCTTGGTTGGGAGCACAAGACCGGTTCACTGGAGACCGGCAAAGAGGCCGATTTGATCGCCATAGACCTCTCGTCACCGGCCCAGCAACCTCTGTATAATCCAGCCTCGCAACTGGTCTATACCGCAGTTGGCGGCTGTGTCAGCCACAGCTGGGTGGCTGGCCAATGCCTTCTGCGCGACGGCCAGTTAACCACGATTAACCAGCGCCAACTGCAGCGCGAAGTAACAGAGAAATGGCAGCCGTTAATTGCTGCACTCGAGCAAGACTAACCCTCTAAATCCCAACAGAGAGCACACCCTCATGAGCGAGAAAAAACCGCAATACGACAACGTCGACCGCGCCGAAATTGCTAAGTTTGAAGAGTTAGCCAGTCGCTGGTGGGATACTGACAGTGAGTTCAAACCGCTTCACGCAATCAACCCGTTGCGTGCCAATTGGGTCGATCAACGCGCGGCTGTTGCCGGAAAAAAACTCCTCGATGTCGGATGTGGTGGCGGCATTTTTAGTGAATCTATGGCCCAGCGCGGCGCGGCGGTGACCGGCATCGATATGGGTGAGGCCCCGCTGAGCGTCGCGCGCCTTCACTTGCTTGAATCCGGCCTCGATATTGACTATCGGCAGAGTACCGCCGAACAACTAGCGGATTCTCAGCCAGAGCAGTTCGATACCGTCTGCTGTCTAGAAATGCTCGAGCACGTGCCCGATCCCAGCGCCGTTATCGCCGCCTGTGCAGCGTTGACCAAACCCGGTGGCGAGCTATTTTTCTCGACTATCAATCGCAACCCCAAAGCCTATCTGTTTGCCATTATTGGCGCGGAATATATTTTGCGACTGCTGCCCAAGGGCACCCATGAGTACCAGAAATTCATCCGTCCTGCCGAGCTGGCGAGCTGGGTTCGCGCGGCCGGGCTCGAGCTAGTTGAAATGACAGGTATGCTCTACAACCCCATTACCAAAGAGTACAAACTCAGCAGTAAAGATGTCGACGTCAACTACCTCGTTCATGTGCGCAAACCACTGTGATTGAGTTCGACGCACTCATCTTCGACCTCGATGGCACGCTGATCGATACCGCACCCGATTTTATGCGCTCGCTGCAAATTCAGCTCGACCGGCATCAACGCTCTATGCCCTCCGAACACCTACTGCGCTGCGGTATTAGCGATGGCTCTGCCGGTCTGATTAGCCGCGCCTTTGGCATCGACAATCAACACGCCGAATTCGAGGCACTGCGCAATGAGTTCTTAGATATTTATTACCAAAAACTGGCCGAAGAGACCGCCCCCTTTGCCGGCATCGACACGCTGCTCGAGGAGTGTCACAAGCGCTCGATACCGTGGTCGATCGCCACCAATAAGCCGTGGCGATACACCGAGCCGGTGTTAGCAGCCCTCGATTTACTCATTCCCGCCGCCGCGGTGATCTGCCCAGATCATGTCGCCAACACCAAGCCCGACCCCGAACCGGTATTGCTCGCCTGCAATATCATGGGTGTCAAACCCGATCGTGCCATTATGATCGGAGATCATGTTCGTGACATCGAATCCGGGCAGCGCGCCGGAGCCGCCACCATCGCTGCCGCGTGGGGCTACTTGAGTCCTGATGAAGATGCCGAAACATGGCGCGCAGACCACACCTTGAGCTGCTCGACCCAACTGCACCACTTACTCTTTTCCGACGACGCGCGCAGCGCCAGCTGAACTAGGACAAAAGACCATGCACAGCATAGACCCAAGCCTACACCGACAATTCGCCCCGGCGCCAACTGCGCTCACAGGGCGCGTTATATTGATAACGGGTGCCGGCAGTGGCATTGGCCGCCAGGCCGCTCTCAGCTGTGCAGAACACGGTGCGCAGGTAATCCTGGCGGGTCGCACGCTAGAGCGGCTGGAGCAGGTCTACGATCAGATTGTTGCCAGCGGCGGCGCTGAGCCAATGCTCTACCCGGTTGATCTAGAGGGCGCCAGCACAGAAGATTACCAACAGCTGGCCGCTCTCATTGAAAGCCACTTTGGCAAACTTGATGGGCTGCTGTTAAATGCCGGGATACTCGGCACGCGCACCCCTTTTAGCCACCATCGTAGCGATGTTTGGGAGCGTGTATTAAAAGTCAATGTGACGGCACAATGGCTGATGGCGCAGGCGCTACTGCCGGTGCTGGAGCTGGCCGAAAACGGCTCGATTATTTTTACTAGTTCCACTGTAGGTCACCAAGCTAAGCCATTTTGGGGTGTCTATGGCGTCTCTAAATTTGCTCTCGAAGGGATGGCGGCAAGCTGGGCTCAAGAGTTAGCGGGCGTCAGCAAAGTGCGCATCAACGTCATCAATCCCGGTGCTACACGCACCGATATGCGCGCGCAAGCTTATCCTGCTGAAGACCCGACCGAGCTGGCCACTCCGCTAGAGATCATGCCCAGCTACCTGTTTTTACTCAGCGATGAGAGCAAAGCAATTAGCGGGGCCCGGCTCAACGCTCAAGGCTAGCGATCACCGCGAGCGCGCAATTTGCGCTCTTTGCGCTGGCGGATATCGCGCAGCACTGTTTTTTCGCTGGCGCGTGGTGGCTTGAGATCTACGGCCCGGCACAGAGAAGATACCTGCTTGGGATCTAGCTCAATGAACTCGGCGCGACGCACGTAAGAAGGCAGCTCGATTGGCCCGTAGCTAATCCGCTTCAAGCGACTCACTTCGACACCTTGCGACTCCCACAGTCGACGCACCTCGCGAGTTTTTCCCTCGGCTAGAGTGACACGGTACCAACGGTTGGCACCACCCTCTTCGTCGTCGCTGCGGTGGTGCTGTGGTTTGACGCTATCGAACTTAGCCATACCGTCATCGAGCTCGACACCCTGAGTCAAACGGCGCAACATCGCATCGTCAACGGGCCCATGTATACGCGCCAGATATTCGCGACGGACCTCGCGCGAGGGGTGCATCAGGCGGTTGGCGAGCTCGCCATTATCGGTAAACAGGAGCAAGCCGCCGGTGTTGATATCCAGCCGGCCAACTGCAATCCAGCGGCCATGGCTTATTCTCGGCAGCTTATCAAATACTGTCGGGCGCCCGTCCGGGTCGTTCTTGGAACAAATTTCGCCCTCTGGCTTGCTGTAGAGCAATACGCGGATAGCTTCGTTGCTCGGCGCCTTAACCAATTTACCATCCACTAAAATGCGGTCGTGCGGCTCTGCTCGATCCCCCAACTTGGCAGTATTTCCGTTGATGGAGACACGGCCATCGGATATCCAACGCTCTAACTCTCGCCGTGATCCCAACCCTGCGGTGGCAAGAATTTTTTGTAATTTTTCACTCATTGATGATTATCCGTTGCGGCACTGCCGTCTGGGCTTGGCTCGGCATCCTCCTCAGAGGTCTCCGGCACAGGGGGTACTGCATTGAGCTCGGCGAGCTCACTATTGTGTGTTTCAACTGCATCGCCCGAGGGGAGATCGCTATCGCTCGCTTCAGAGTCGTTAGCTGCAGCGCTGGGTTGCGTTTCGGAGGAAAGCGCTAGCTCCAATTCGGGGTCGAGCTGAGCGAAATCTTTCAACTCACTGAGTGGCGGCAACTCATCGAGACTCTTGAGGTTGAAGTAGTCTAAAAACTGTCTTGTAGTGGCGTACAAAGCTGGCTTGCCAGGCACATCGCGATGTCCGACAACGCGCACCCACTCGCGCTCCTGAAGGCTTTTAATTATATCAGAGCTGACTGCGACACCGCGCACTTGCTCGATATCGCCGCGAGTCAATGGCTGCCGGTAAGCGACCAGGGCCAGAGTTTCGAGCATTGCACGAGAGTAGCGTTTGGGTTTCTCTTCCCAGAGACGGTTGACCCATTCCGCAAGCTCTTTGCGCACTTGAAAGCGGTAACCGCTGGCCACTTGTTGCAGCTCAAAACCGCGCTGTTCACAGTGTTGCGCTATGTCTTCCAACGCGGTCGTTATCTGGTCGCGCGGCGGGCGCTCAAATTCGGTAAATAGTGCTTCGAGTTGATTCAGTGACAGCGGGCGGCCGGCAGCCAGGAGTGCCCCTTCGATGATTTTGGGCAGCAATTCAACATCGACCCAATCACGGCTAGGCTCTTGGACGGGGAGGTCACTGGAGGATGCTGCCGATTGTTCGGCTGCAATCTCGCTGGCGTCGACAGTGTCGGCGTTAATATCAGTGGTATCGGTATCACTCATAATTTTCTATCACTTCTCACTATTCAGGCTGCGCGCGCTTTGACATGGATCGGCGCAAAGGGCTCACTTTGGACGATTTCAACTAGCGATTCCTTAACCAGCTCCATCACCGCCAGGAAGGTGACAACCACACCTAATTTACCCTCAGCCAATTTAAACAGAGCCACGAAAGGCACGAAGGATCGCCCCTGAAGGTTCTCTAAAACTTCTGACATTCGCTGGCGAGTAGAGAGCCGTTCAGCTTCCACTTGGTGGCTTTCAAACATCTCTGCGCGCTTGAGCACGTCGGCCAGCGCAGCGAGAATCTCGCGCATATCGACATCTGGGTGGGGGCGCGGCTGATGGCGCTCGGGGGCCATCGCGCTGCCAGTGAACAGGTCGCGGCCCAGCCGAGGCATCTCATCGATATCCTCCGCGGCATTTTTAAACCGCTCATACTCCTGTAGACGACGAATAAGCTCGGCGCGCGGATCGCCCTCTTCCTCTTGCTCCTCTTCTTGGCGAGGCAGCAACATACGCGATTTAATTTCAGCGAGCATCGCAGCCATCACCAGGTAATCTGCCGCCAGCTCGAGTTCCACCGCCTGCATCAGGTCGATATAGCCCATGTATTGATGAGTGATCTCGGCGACATTGATCTGCAAAATATCCAGGTTTTGCCTGCGAATAAGGTAGAGCAAAAGATCCAATGGGCCTTCAAAGGCCTCCAAAAATATCTCCAGAGCATCGGGCGGAATATAGAGATCTTTGGGCAGCACTGTGAGCTCGCGCCCCTGCACCACAGCAAAAGGCATCTCCTGCTGGTTAGGCTGCACTGCAACACTGACCGCAGGGTCTGCAGCAGTGGCATTTTGGGCCGTTTCAGTTGAGCTACTCAATGTCGAGTTCCATAATTTTGAGAGTGGTTTCTGCCAACGATTATACCGCTTATCACCTCAGCCGCCACGCCTCACAGAGAGATTAGATAAAAGCGCTAAAGTCCCCGTTACCTTGGCGCACCAACTCGGCACTGCCACTGCTGAGATCTACCACTGTAGTCGGCTCGAGGCCGCAATGACCTCCATCGACAACAATATCCACATGGTGCTCGAGAGTTTCGCGTATCTCCCACGGATCACTGAGCGGGTACTCATCACCCGGCATAATGAGTGTGACACTCATCATCGGCTCGCCCAGCTCGGCCAATAACGCTTGTGCAGTCGGGTCACTCGGAACGCGCAGGCCAATCGTTTTGCGCTTGGGATGCTGAAGTCTGCGCGGTACTTCAGAAGTCGCGGTCAAGATAAAAGTAAATGGACCCGGGGTAGCCGCCTTAAGCATCCTGAAGTGGCTGTTATCTATTTTTGCGTAAGTCGAAATTTCGGAGAGGTCTCGACACATCAACGTAAAATTATGGTTTTTATCCAGCTGACGCAGCTGGCGAATTCTATCCAGCGCCTGCTTGTCACCAATATGGCACCCTATGGCATAAACTGAATCTGTTGGGTAAACCACTACCGCTCCGCGGCGTATGCGCTCGGCAATCTGTGCGATCGAGCGACGCTGTGGATTTTCGGGGTGTATAGAAAAGTAGTCGGCCATTTACACTCTCAAGAATTTACAAAGACTTCGGCAGCTCGCTCAGTTAATAGTGTTTAGCGGGCTGTACATTTTCATATTGTCGCACAGAAGGGCAATTGGCGCAGACCGCTTCGCCACCGCCAGCAGTTCGCGTACAATGCTAAAAAACCTCGATCGGAACACACTTTATGGGTACCAGAGCAGCCGCGCCAGATCTGCCGCGCGAAAACATGTTAATCAATTTGCTGTTTAATATCGCTTTGCCGACGCTGGTGCTCACTAAACTTAGCGATCCCGAATTTTTAGGCATAAAGTTGGCCATAGCTATCGCTATTGCCTTTCCCCTCGGTTACGGTATTCGCGATTTTAGACTACGCGGAAGAATTAACTTTATCTCTGCGCTGGGTTTAATCAGCGTTCTGCTCACCGGCGGCTTCAGTCTGTTTGAACTTGAAGCGAAGTATATCGCCATCAAGGAGGCTGCAGTGCCGCTACTGATCGGTGTCGCTGTGATTGTATCGCTGCGCACATCACAGCCACTTGTGCACACTTTTTTACTCAACGACGCAATCATCAATCGCCCCGCTATCGATGAGGCACTGACGGCTAAAGATGCCCATTCGGCGTTTGATAAACTCCTGGTCAACGCCTCGTGGTTGTTAGCCGCCTCCTTCCTGCTGTCATCGCTGCTCAACTATGCCTTGGCCACTTATCTGCTGGTAGCTCCACCAGGTACAGTAGAGTTTAACGAACAGCTGGGGCAGATGACCGCTTTGAGTTTTCCGGTGATAGCTCTCCCAGCAACTGTGATTATGTGTGCGGCGCTGTTTTACCTGTTCAGAGGAATCGGTAAGATAACTGGGTTGGATTTTGAACAGATACTCCACCCCCAAGCAGTCAAATAACCTCAAATAGACAACGGTAACGAATTATGTGGTATTCCATTGTTGGCGAAGATCACCCCGACTCACTCGCTGCGAGAAAAAGTGCGCGCGCCGACCATCTCGCTCGGCTCAATCTGCTCAAAGAGCAGGGCCGTCTTTTACTGGCAGGCCCCAACCCTGCTATCGACAACAGCGATCCAGGCGCTGCCGGTTTTACTGGCAGCATTATTGTCGCTGAGTTCAACTCTCTTGAAGAGGCCCAAGTATGGGCAGATGCCGATCCTTATCTGGCTGCTGGAGTTTACCGCCAAGTCGCGGTCAAACCGTTTAATCGCGTGCTTCCCTAAGCGGCGCGCAGCGACATACAGGCAATCATGAATACAATGAAGAATATCTATTTCACACTACTAGGGCTCGCGCTGTGTAGCGTGTCAGCTGCGCAAACTAATGCGCCTGTGGAGCCTTCGACCGCAGAGCAAAACAGCGCCAGCTCGGCGACCCTGATCGAGCCCTACAGCGAAGCCATTCAAAGAAGCGCCAGTATTCTTGACAACCGCTCTGCCCTGCAACTGCAAAACAAACAGCTGGTTAGCCAAAATCAACTGCTGCAACAGGAGCTTGATGTGTTGACCGCCAACTACTCTGCGCTGCAAGAGAGTCGCAACAACCAGTTCTTTTTATTTGGCGGCTTGCTGCTGGCGCTCGGCGCCTGCTTGAGTGCGCTACTGCCGCGACTGCGTGGCCGCAAACGCTTTAGTGAATGGGGATGAACACTCTCTTCGCAACCGCCACTTTAATGCTGGCACTCTCTATCTTCGGTGGCCAGGCAGCTGCCAAAGGCCTGCCGCGCGTAGAAATGGTTACCTCTCACGGGACGATGATCATTGAGCTGGAGAGCGATAAAGCCCCGCTAACAACCGCCAACTTCCTCCGCTACAGTGACGAGTTCCACTATGACGGAGTGGTTTTTCACCGCGTCATCGCTAACTTTATGATCCAAAGCGGCGGTTTTAATTACGACCTTTCAGAGCGCCCGGCGGCTCACCCTGCCGTCATCAATGAATCTGATAATGGTTTGCGAAATTTGCGCGGTACTATCGCCATGGCGCGCACCAATGACCCAGACAGCGCCACTGCACAATTTTTCATCAATCACCGCGATAATCGTGCACTTGATGCGCGCGGCCAACGTCCCGGCTACACTGTTTTTGGACGTGTCATTGAAGGCCTTGAGGTGGTCGATCGCATCGCACAGATGCCAACGCGCCGTTATGGCCCGTTCCAAGACCTACCCAGATCCACCGTGCAGATAAATCGTGTCCGCCGTTTAGACAACTAATCTTTGGGAGAAGTGCCATGTACGAGTTACCTCAACGCCCCGCTGCGCTCTCTATAAACCTCAACAAAATTGCCCTATTGCGCAATTCTCGCAGCGGCAGTTATCCCTGCGTTTTAGCTCATGCCCATCGGGTCATTGCCGCCGGCGCAGAGGGGATCACAGTTCACCCTCGGCCCGACCAACGCCATATACGCACAACTGATGCTCACAACTTAGCCGAATTAGTCAGCGAGTATCCAGGCATCGAATACAACATTGAAGGCAATCCTTTTGCGGGGGTTCGAGATGGCTATCCCGGATTTATCAAACTGGTTGCCCAGTGCCGTCCAGACCAGTGCACATTAGTGCCCGATGGCGATGATCAACTGACTTCAGATCACGGTTTTGACCTGCACCGCGATGGTGAGCGTCTCAAACCGGTCATCGCAGAACTGAAACAGCTTGGCATCCGTGTCAGCCTGTTTATGGACCCCGATATCGCGCAGATAGAGCGAGCCGCCGCGATCGGTGCCGACCGTATCGAACTCTACACAGGGCCCTATGCCGAAGCATGGGCGACACCCGCCGCGGAACAACAATTAGCGTTGCACTTCGAAGCCGCTCAGGCAGCCCATCGACTGGGCCTGGGTGTCAACGCGGGCCACGACCTCAATCTAGATAATCTCAGCCGCTTTGCAGAGATTCCAGCGTTAGCCGAAGTTTCAATTGGCCATGCGTTTACCGTGGATGCCATCGATCGGGGCCTGGATAACGCTGTCGCAGCCTACCTCAAAGAATTAGCTAGCGGTCACTCTGTGCGCACAGCCGGACATCGAGAGTGAGCTCGACAACCGACAGCGCTGCCTACATCGCTAAAAAACAGCAGTTCCGCCGTATGATTACCCTCTACGGCCGCAAACCGGTACTGGAAGCTCTGATGGATAATAGCCTGACCATACACCGGGTACATTTGGCTGAAAGCAATCGCAGCGGTGGCATCATTGCCGAGATCGCATCTCTCACAACAGAGCGCGGCATTGAGCTGCGTTACCACTCTCGTGAGCAACTGGCGCGAATATCGCGCAATGCCAAGCAGGATCAAGGGGTGGCGTGCGATATTGTCTGCCCCAATTACCTCTCTCTGGATCAGCTCAACGAGATGCCTACTGACGGTCGCAGCCATTTAATGGCCCTAGACGGGGTCACTAATCCGCAAAATTTAGGCATGATCATTCGCTCTGTAGCGGCCAGCCCTCTGCGCGGTTTAATTGTTCCAGAGCGAGGTTGCGCAGAGCTCTCTGGTCTGGCCATAAAGGCCAGTGCTGGAGCACTCTTCAAAGCGCACTTGTGTCGTGTAGAGCGCCTGTTACCGACACTCAAAAAGCTCAAAGCAGAGGGCTACAGCGTAGTAATGCTCTCCTCGCACAAGGCCATCCCACTGTCGGAGTGGTCGCCAACCGATAAGGTCGTTTATGTGATGGGCAACGAGAGCCGTGGCGTCAGCCCTGAAGTAGCTGAATTGTGCGATCAACGCTTAATGATACCCATGGCCAATGGGGTCGAATCACTCAATGTCGCGGTGACTGCGGCATTAGTGGCTTTTAGTGGTGTGATTTAATCTCTGTCGGCGGGTTGTGCGCCGCGCGCCAAGCGCCACAGGGGCGATGCGAAAATAAATGGCAAAGCCACCAAAAGACTGATGAACCCGTAAAAGACCAGTGCGGTATGCAGGCTTAACTGCTCAATCATCTGACCACTAAACCAAGCGCCGATCGGCGCGCCGCCAAACAGGCAGAGCTGATAAATTGAGACCACCCGCGAACGCACTGCGGAGGGTGCAAATTGATGGATTAATGTTCGCCCCTGAGTCATCGAAAAACCAGAAGAGCTTCCCCAGAAAAAGATTAGCGGGAAAACTATCCACAGCGGTGGCTGCAATGCTAAACCGAGCAGTAAAAAGCCGCGCATATAGAGTCCGCTGACCAACATCCGCCCAGCGCGCAAGGCAGTGGAGTGAAGCCGGGCCAAAAGTACGTTGGCGGCAAACATGCCACCTGTGAAAGTGAGTTGGAAATACCCAAACAGCTCTGCGCTGCCCGGAGCATAGTGGTCGGCCAATAGCGGCAGCCCTACGAGATAGATACCAAACACCAGCACCCCAGTGGCCAATACCACCAAAATAGTATCCAACAGCACTCGATCTTGCTGGGTGCGCTGCCAGCCCTCAAGAATCTCTATTCTGGCGCGGTTAAGTGTGCGCCATAGATTAAATGGCGCAGAGATATCTTGTTGAGACGGCTGTTCGCCGGTCAGACTGCGTCCAAACAAAAGAGCGCTGGCAGTGATCAACACCGCCTGAAAAAGCAGCAGTGTAGTGAGGCCGATAAATTCAAAGTACCCAGCAAGGACAAAGCCACACCCCTGCAGCGCCGACTGAACTACCCCGGTGCGGGCAACAGCGCGATGAACACCGACACTGGGCACATAACCTAATAGTGCTTCGCGAGCCGGCTGCACAAAGGCGGTGATAGTACCGTAGAGCAAACCGTAACAGAGCAGTAGCGGGTAGTTGAGATGGTCGACAAATAGAACACCGACCAGCAGTGCCAACGGCAGCAGATAGAGTGCATAGAGCTGGGCTAGCCAGCGGCCACCATGGCGCGACTCCGCCATCGCGCCACCGACTAAAGTAAATAGCAGATTAGGCAGGAATACAGCCATTAGCGCAGAGCCTAAACGACTGGGCGACTCTTGGAGAACTCCTACCACTAGCCAGGGATAGATTACCGCATGAATACCCATCGCCAGCTGCGCACAGGCAACTCCACCGAGATAGCGGTTAAACCAAAATTTTAATGTACTCACTGCTCTCTTCGCTTGCGCCAACTGCGCCACAGCGAAATGATCACCACCATAAACAGTGCCGCGGTGAGTACCAAGCCACCTACTACAAGGAGCACTGTAAATTGCGTTAATAGGGTTTCAGCGCTGACTCGATAGGCCTTTACTGCCATCAATAAGAATGCCCCACAAGCGAGCATAGAGAATAGCCAGGCTGAGCGACGTTTGAGCGAATTTTTAGCCACAATTAAGACTCCCACTCAGCAAGCTTTTGCAGGAATTCGCTCTCATCAATCACTTTGACGCCTGCAGCTTCGGCTTTGGAGAGTTTGCTGCCAGCTCCGGGGCCGGCAACTAGACAGCTAGTTTTAGCTGATACAGAACCGGCCACTTTAGCGCCCAAGGCCTGCAAGCGCTCCTTGGCCTCAGATCTGCCCATTTGGGTCAAGGTGCCTGTTACCACCCAGGTCTCTCCATTGAGCGGCAGCTGGTCGGTATCGACAGAGGCCACTGGCGGCCAATTGACACCGGCTTGTTGCAGAGCGCGCACGATGGCAATGTTATCTGGATTAATGAAAAATTCACGCACTCGCGATGCCACTATGGGGCCGACATCATCTACCTCTAAAAGCTGCTCAGTGGTCGCTGCCAGCAGTGCCTCTAAATCTCCAAAAGCCGCTGCGAGTGCCCCTGCTGTCGCTTCGCCCACTTCGCGAATACCCAGCGAGTAAATAAATTTGGCCAGCGTGGTGGTGCGACTGGCATCAATTGCAGCTATAAGGTTTTGTGCCGATTTTTCGCCCAACCGCTCAAGCGCTGTCAGTTGGCTAGCGGTCAGATCAAATAGATCGGCTACTGAGAATATCACCTCGCTGTCGACGAGCTGGTCGACTAATTTGTCCCCCAGTCCGTCAATATCCATCGCTTTGCGCGACGCAAAATGTTTAATCGCCTGTTTTACTTGAGCAGCGCAAAACAGACCACCGGTGCAGCGCGAGACCGCTTGGTCGCTATCGCGCTCAACACTGGAGTGGCAGACTGGGCAGCGCTCAGGAAAAACGTAGGGCGCAGCTCCGCAGACCCGCTTTGCAGCCACCACACCTACGACTTGCGGAATAACATCTCCCGCGCGCCGGACTATGACCGTATCGCCGTGACAGAGATCAAGCCGCGCCATCTCGTCGCGGTTGTGCAAGGTGGCATTGCTCACGGTGACACCGCCGACAAATACAGGCTGCAGGCGCGCCACCGGAGTTACCGCACCAGTGCGGCCGACTTGGTACTCGACATCAAGCAGTGTTGTCAGCTGCTCTTGTGCGGGGAATTTGCGCGCAATAGCCCAGCGCGGAGCGCGCGCGACACTGCCCAGACGGCGCTGCAAATCCAGTGCGTCGACCTTGTAGACAATGCCATCAATATCATAGGGAAGAGAATCGCGTTTGGCGGCCAAACGCTGATAGTAGTCGTTGCACGCCTCTACACCCTCAACACGCTCTGAGAGTGGATTGATCGGCAGTCCCCAATCAGCTAAGGCCGCTAGCATCTGGGTGTGGCTGGCAGGTGTGCCTGCGCTGACTACGAGATCACCGACACTGTAGCAGCACAGCAACAGCGGACGCGCTGCAGTAATACGGCTGTCCAATTGGCGCAAACTTCCTGCCGCCGCATTGCGCGGGTTTACAAACGGTTTCTCTCCCGCCTGCCGAGCGCGGCGGTTAAACGCCTCAAAACCTGTGCGCGACATATAAATTTCACCGCGGACTTCGAGTTTCTCGGGAATGTCATTACCACTGAGACGCAAAGGTACATTCTTGATGGTTTTGACATTTTGAGTAATATCTTCGCCGCGACTCCCATCACCTCGGGTAGCTGCGCGCACCAGCTCGCCGGCTTGGTAGAGAATGCTGACAGCAACCCCATCCAACTTGGGCTCACAGGCGAATGCAATTGGCTCGCTTTGCTTGAGACGCTCTTCTAGGCGCGCGGCAAAATCATTTAAGTCTTGATCACTAAAAGCGTTGTCCAACGACAGCATGGGTGTCGCGTGTTCAACTTGAACAAAGCTTTCGAGCGGCGCTCCACCTACTCTTTGCGTCGGCGAGTTAGCCAATATCTGATCGGGATTGTCTGTTTCAAATCGCTGCAACTGCTGATAGAGCCGGTCGTATTCAGCATCTGGCACAGTCGGCTCGTCGAGCACGTAGTAGCGGTAAGCGTAGTCGCTGAGCAACTCAACCAGATTCAAATAATCCGCGCTATCGAGTTGGGGCGGCAGAGTATCGGCGCTAGATGTCACGCTTTATCCTGCGACCGCTGGCGCTGAACTGCGACTGCGCGAGCGCGCTGGCGGAGATGATCGAGCGTTTGTCGAGTCATTGAACTGCGAGTCTCATCCAACACCTGCAGCGATAGAGCCTCGGCCAGTCGATCAACTACACTGATTAACTTATCTAAAGCAGAGCTGGGATCGCTGACTTGGTTAAAATTCAGAAATAAGGTCACGCCGGGGGTCGTTAGCTGTTCAATCTCGCGCAACTCAAAGTTACCCGGTTTTACTGCATTAGCAAGGCTAAACAGCAGCTCTTCGTCACCTTCATCACCATCGCAGGTGTAGTAGTGAAAAATTTTCATTTCACCATAGCGCAGCCCTGCAGCTAACACTGCATCGCGCAGCGCGGCGCCTTGTATGGTGCTACCACGAGCAGCCAAAAGATGGACGATGGCCATCTCATCGCTGGCTACTGTTTGTTTTTCCGATGACTGAGTAGCGCCTACCGAACTTGCAGGCTCATCTTTGAAACCTAAACTCTCTTGCGCGGGCTCACGGAACGCAGAGAGCGTAGTGCGCTCAATGGTCTGTTGGCGCAACTGCTCACCAAGGCGATCAATATCGCTGTCGTCGCGCACACCGACAACTCGCGAACTGCCAAAAGCTGAGTCACTGCCATCCAACAAGGGGTCGGTATCGAGTTGATCGCCGAACAGGCCCGCCCCTTGTGAAGAACCGGTGTATGCCGATTTTTTAGCCTGTTTTGACACCGCAATGTTTTCATAGCGGCGCCTGCGCGCACGGCGCACCTGATCGAGCACCAAGGCAACCGCAAAAAGGACGCCGATCGCAATCACCAAATCTACCGCTTCGATGTTTTCCATCATGGCTCCTTGCGTATCTGACAGTCACCCATAAAGCGCACCCGTTAAGCCTCAGCCAGTGCCGCAGCTTGATTGACATCGACCGTAACTAGGCGCGAAACCCCCGCTTCATGCATTGTTACACCGATCAACTGGTTGGCCACTTCCATCGGGATCTTGTTGTGAGTAATAAAGATGAACTGTACTTTTTCTGACATCTCCTCAACCATCTTGGCATAGCGACCCACATTGGCATCATCGAGTGGTGCATCCACCTCATCGAGCATGCAGAACGGCGCTGGGTTGAGCTGGAAAATAGCGAACACCATGGCGATCGCGGTAAGCGCTTTCTCGCCACCTGAGAGCAGATGAATAGAAGCGTTCTTTTTGCCGGGCGGGCGCGCCATCAGTGAAACACCGGTATCGAGCAGATCCTCTCCGGTCATCTCCAAGTAGGCGTGACCACCGCCAAAGAGTTTGGGGAAAAGCGCTTGAATATGTTTGTTGACCTCATCAAAGGTCTCTTTGAATCGCGTGCGCGTCTCTTTGTCAATTTTCTGTATGGCGCCCTCGAGTGTGCGCAATGCCTCTTCGAGCTCACCATTTTGTTGGTCTAGGTAATCTTTGCGCTCAGACTCAATCTTATATTCGTCAATCGCCGCCAAGTTGATCGGCCCCAAGCGCTGAATACGCGCCTCTATCTGCTCTATGCTCTGCTGCCACTCGCGCATATCTGCGCTTTCAGGGAGTGCTTCGAGCAGCGCCTCAAGAGAGTGATCTTTCTCTTCAATCTGCTGCGCTATGGTCTGGCTGAGAGTGGTAATCTCCTGTGCTGCTATGCGCTGCTGCTCTAACTTACCGCGCAGATCAAACAGCTCACGCTCTAGCTCCGCACGTCTCTGCTCGTAGCCGCGCATCTGCTGCTCCAGCTCTTCATTGATCGCGCGCGCCTCTGCCAACTCGGTTTCGACGGCAATGCGCAACTCTAGCTGTTCCTCTAACTCCGCGCGGTGGTTGTCGGAGGGATCTTCTTTGATTTCAAAAGCCGCTCGCAGCTGCTCGCGGCGCTCGGCCAACCGCTCAACCTGCACTTCGAGTCGGCCAATACTCTCTTTGACCGAGCTCAGCTGTGTCGTCAACGAGCGTTCGCGCATAGCCAACTCTTGCTGCTGATCGCGGTCTTGTCGAGCGCGCTGGCGAATTTCATCCAGCGCTTGACGGACAGTGTCACGCTCCGCCATCAGCTCCTCACGCAGGGCACTGTCGCGCTCCATCAGATCCAGCGACTCTTGCAGCAGTGCGCGCGCCTCCGCGAGGCTCTCCTGCTCTTGACCGTACTGATCGCGAACCTCAGCCAGCTCGCCTTCGGCGCGCTGTTTGCGAGCCTTGTACTGCTCTATTTGCACCTCAAAACCACTCAGTTTAGAGCGCAATTCGGTGTACTGGCTCTGTTGCTCAGCAAGCAGCGTTGCCGCTTCGCGGCGCTGCTCTTCGAGAGAGGCTATTTTCTCCTCCAACTGTGTCCGCGCAGCGGTGGCTCGCTCAATTTTTTCACTCTGCTTTTCTAGCTGCTGCTCAATTTTCTCCAACTCTTGCTTGCGCTGTAGCAAACCCGCACTGGCGTCTTTGTCGCGCGCCACGCGCAACCAGTTAGCACCCAACCAAACGCCGTCTTTTGTAACTACTGATTCACCGGCTGCCAACTCGGGCTGAAGAGCGAGTGCAGCGACCAGATCATCGACGGCATAGACAGAGTCGAGCAGAGAGTTAGCGTGCTCACCGCGCACCAAACTGCTCAGGCGAACACCGTTGAGTTTAGATGTCTGCCCTGATGTTGGAGACGATACCAACAGTATTTCACCCTTGGCAAACGAGCTCAACTTATCGATTTGATCGGCGATAGAGTCAACCGCCACCGCTTGCAGATAGCTGCCAAGCACCGTCTCTACCGCCACTGTCCACTCGGCTTGCGGCTCAACTAAAGCCGCCAATCGCGGTTGCTCACTGAGACCTGACTGTTCGAGCCACTGGCGTTCGGAGTCATCGCCCATAGCCGCTTGCTGTAGTGCCTCCAAGGAAGATTGGCGCCCCTGCAGTTGGCGCTGTTCACTGCGCAGCTGATCTAGCTCTGCAGCTAACTCACGGTCGTCGCGACGGCACTGTTCGACTTCTTCTTGCAGATCACTCTGGCGCGTACTGAGCTGCTCTCTGCGCATCTGAGCTTCGGCCAAACTCTCTTGCAATAGAGCGATTTCATCTTCTGCAGGAGATGCCTGGAACTCTTCGGCTTCGCTGCTCAGATTCGCTTGGCGCTCACTTAAACGGCGCAACATCTGCTCTAAATGCTGGATGCGCGACTGTTGCACTTCGGCCTGCTGGCGGGGCGACGCCGAGCTCTGATTAAACTCGTCCCAGCGTGACTGCCAGTTCGACATCTGTTGTTCAGCTTCTTCAAGTGCCTGAGCGGAGTCAGTGTGCGCCGCAGTAGCGAGCTCTAAATCGGGGAGCAATTGATCAAGTTCCGCTTGCCAACCCGCTGCGCGAGCTCGGTCGGCGTGTAGATGCTGATCCGATTCAGCAAAACTGCTTTCAGTCTGAGCGAGATCCTGCTGCAACTCACTGGCGCGCTGCTGTGCGTGCTCAATCGCTTGCTCAATACGCGCCACATCGGCACCCACTTTATAAAAACGCGCTTGGACTTCATTGAATCGATCGCTCGCTTGCGTGTATTCATCGCGACCCTTTTCAATGTGCGTGTCACAGGCGGCGCGCTCTGTCACGATGCGCTCTTGCTCCACTTCCAGCTGGCCGATCACCTGGCGCTGTTGGCTGGCTGACTGTTCGTGTTGACGCCACTTCAGCGCCAGAAGTTCGGCACTCACTTGACGCTGTTCTTGTTTGTATTCTGCGTATTTTTCTGCCGCTTTAGCTTGCCGTTCCAGGCGCGCCAGCTGCCTGCCCAGCTCGTCGCGAATGTCAGTGAGTCGCTCGAGATTCTCCATAGTGCGACGGATGCGGCTCTCGGTATCTTTGCGCCGCTCTTTGTATTTGGAGATACCAGCCGCTTCTTCGATATAAACGCGCAGCTCATCGGGCTTGGACTCAATCAGTCGCGAAATCATGCACTGCTCGATAATGGCATAACTGCGGGGACCCAAACCGGTGCCCAGGAAAATATCGGTGATATCGCGGCGACGGCACTTATTGCCATTTAGGTAGTAGCTCGACTGCCCATCGCGCGTAACTTTGCGACGTATAGCAATTTCATTGTAAGCCCCGTACTCGCCACCTAAGGTGCCCGAAGAGTTGTCAAATACCAGTTCTATCGAGGCTTGACCAACCGGCTTGCGGCCACCGCTACCGTTGAAAATAACATCGGTCATCGACTCGCCGCGAAGATTTTTGGCTGAAGATTCACCCATCACCCAACGCACAGCATCGATGATATTAGATTTACCACAACCGTTAGGGCCTACAACCGCAGAGAGATTGCTCGGAAAGTGGACCGAAGTGGGGTCGACAAATGATTTGAATCCGGCCAGTTTTATCGTTTTGAGGCGCATAATTGCTCAGTATCTTATTTTTATGGCCGGTTTTACTGCCCTGTCCAATGGACCGCCGGCTCTGTTGCTTAGCGGTTAATTTTACACGCTTTTGAGCTGCTGTTAAGTCTCTTGGCGGACGTCAAAAAAGAGATTAAAAATCAACCTTAGCGCGAGCCGATTTAATTGTGCTGCGACGTGTTTTACTCTCCAACCTGCGCCGTTGTGATGCGCGAGTCGGGCGCGTTGGGCGACGCACCTGAGGCACGTTGGCGGCACTGCGCAAAAGCTCGACCAAACGCTCCACCCCCTCGCGTCGATTTAACTCTTGTGTGCGGTGGCGCTGACTTTTAATCACTACCACGCCATCGCGCGTAATGCGCTTGTCTGCGCTAACAAGTAAGCGCTGCTGCAGATACTCGGGCAGCGATGAGGCGCCAATATCAAACCTCAAGTGAACCGCAGAGGCCACTTTATTGACATTCTGACCACCAGCACCCTGGGCGCGAATAGCGCTCCACTCCACTTCATCGGGATTAAAAAAAACCCCAGGGCGCAACTCAATCACCTCAAGGAGCCAACTTCAGCGACAACTGTGCACTGCCATCAACCAACTGGAACGGCTGTGAACGAACCACCTTGTCACCTGCGGAGGGGGTTGCAGAACCCGTCGCAGAGAGTCTTACCGATACCATTAATTGATCGACATCACTCAGCGAACGCGCCGGAGAGAGCTGATCAGATGAAGTGATAATGATTTTTGGCGGCACTGATTGTGCGCTGAATACCCGCGCTGCAATCGGCATCGGGCGGCCACCCGCCTCTACGACAGCGACAAAAATTCGCTGACCAGGAGAGATATCGAGCCCGGCATCCAGTGTCAACGCGACCTCGATAGCAACCTTGGTTGAAGTGGCCGGCAAATCTAGGTTATCGCCGGCCTGTTGAGCGAGCTGACGACTGCGTTCGATACCTGACTGCAGTGCTTGCCAGCCACTACCCGAGCTGTCGAGACCCGCCTGAGCGCGCTGCCAGTAGGCTATCGCGGTAGCGTATTCCGCCATCTCAAAAGCTTGCACACCCTTTAAACCGAGCACTGTTTGATCATTGGGCGCCAAACCATAAGCGCGATCAAGCGCCAGGTTAACGGCATCAGTGAACTGTCGTTGGGCAGCAAAAAATAGCGCTTGAGCGTGCTGGGCATGCAACCAACCATCTTCTGTAGCCCATTCAATGGCTCTGCCGAAATATTCTGCAGCGGTAGCAAATTCACCGCGCCCGAGCGCGCGCTGAGCCAACAGGTTCCAAAAATAAGCACTCTCAGGATTGCGCTTTAAACGCTCTTTAATCAGCCCTTCTAGCTGCGCCATTTCGGCGCCATTGCGACCCTCTAGGGAATCCAACTTGGCGGTAATTTCTAGATCGAGCTCAGCGCCGTAGTGACGGTAACTAGCCCACACTGCGACAAACAAACAGAGCGCCAGTATCGGCAGAAGCCACAGACCTCGCGACGAGTTGGCAGCGGCTGTAGCGCTGACCGATTGGGTATTGTCGACCAGCAACTGGGCTAGGTCATTAAGGCGCTGCTGGTACTCCTGCTGCTCAATTTCACCACTGGCATACTGCTCTTCGAGAAGCTCTTGCTGCTCGCGGTACAGAGCGATATAGGCCTCGCGACGGATCTGCTCCACTTGTTCTAAAGCGGCATCTGCTGAGGCATCCTGGCGGCGGCCGATGAACGGCCAAGCGATGAAGCCCAAGGCTACTAAAGCAACAGTAATTTGAGCTGCTAACATCACTTTCTCTCCTCAATTGATGAATTTTTTTGACTCTCCAAGAGGGCTTCAACTTGACGTTGGAGCTCTTCAGGGGATGCCTTGGATGGCTCTGAGCTTGAGGCAGTGACTACTTTGGAGCGCCGACGTATGACGAACAGCATGGCGATTCCGATAAATAACAATAATGGCGGCAAACCCCATAGAACTGCAGTTGAAGAGTTCACTTCAGGGCGATAGAGGATAAATTCTGAATAACGAGAAACCAGCTCAGCTTTAATCTCTTTGTCACTCAAGCCTTTTTCTAGCAGTGCCCGCACTTCATTGCGAAGATCAATGGATATAGGTGAATTTGAATCGGCTAAATTTTGGTTTTGACACTTAGGACAGCGCAACTCGACAATTAAGCTTTGGTAGCGATCGCGCAGCTCGGGCTGACTAAACTCGACCACTTCTATACCTGCCTGAGCGACAGAGCCAAACGCACATAGCAGGCAGAACAGCAGAGCAACCATCAAATTTGGACGACTATTCATAATCCACCTGAGCGCTGTACTCTCTGTATAACTCACCCAATTCACCCGCCCAAATCCGCTCATCGACGACACCAACTCGGCGGTAGCGAACAATACCCTGAGCATCGACAAGATAGGTTTCAGGCGCGCCGTAAACTCCCAAGTCAAAGCCTAGATCGCCCTGCGGATCAAAGAGGTTGAGACTGTATGGGTCGCCGCGTTCATCCAGCCATTTTTGTGCGGCAAGACGGGTATCTTTGTAGTTGAGGCCGACAATCTTAACCCCTTCTTCTGCCAGCTGATTGAGCATGGCATGTTCTAATCGGCAGGCAAAGCACCAGGTTGCCCAGACATTGACCAAGGTGACCTCTCCGCGAAAATCTTGCAGAGTAACAAACGTGTCAGCTGATTCGACAATTTGCAACTCAAAGCTCGGGAACGGTTTGCCGATCAGCGCTGAGGGCAGTTCTGTGGGATCATTGTTCAAACCGCGATACAAAAGGCCCGCCAGGATGGCAAAAATTGCCAGCGGCAGATAAAGTTTTAATCGACTCATAACTGCACCTCACTGTTGGCTGAAGCTGGGACAATTGGCTTTTGGCGACGGTAGCGCTTATCGATAGCCGCTAGAACTCCGCCCAATGCCATCAACAGTGCGCCCAACCAGATGCACCGTATCAACGGCTTAACATGCAACCTAACCGCCCACGCTCGACCCGTCAGAGGTTCACCGAGAGAGACGTACAGATCGCGACCCAGGCCAGCATCAATATCCGCCTCTGTCATTGTCTGCCCACCGGCAAGATAGGTGCGCTTTTCGGGCATTAGCGTCGATACCGGGCGGCCATCGCGGGTGATATCGATAGTGCCGCGCCAAGCATTGTAATTTGGCCCAGGCACCTGCTCGATAGTACGCAGGGAGAATTGGTACCCCATCAGCTCCGAACTATCGCCCGGTGCTAAACGCACATCGCGCTGTTCGTCATAACTGGTGGTAAAGCCAATCCCCAACACCATGACGCCAATACCAATATGAGCAATGATCATCCCCCAGTAACTTCCCGAGAGCTTGCCGAGCGCTTGACCGAGGGTTTGGCCGCGCGCGATTTGCGTGCGCAACTTGCCCAGCACATCATCTGCGCTCATAGCGACCACCCAAACGGCTAGCAACACAGCGATTGCCGCTCCCCAGTGATAATCGCTGCTGTAGAACCATGGCAGAGCCGCGGCACTTAACAGTGCGACAACCAGCGGCCAGCGACTGCGTTGCACCGTTGCCGCACCATCACTGCGTTTCCAGCGCGACTGTGGAGCAAAAGCAACAAACACAGCCAGCAGTGACATCAGCGGCACAAAGAACAAATTAAAGTACGGAGGCCCCACCGATATCTTGCCAAGTTCTAACACATCTGCCACTAGCGGATAGAGTGTTCCAACTAAAATCATTAATGTCGCAGCAACCAGCAGTAGATTGTTGATCAGCAACAGAGATTCTCGCGACCAGCCCGAGTACTCGCCTGCACTCTTCACCAGTGGTCCGCGCACCGCAAACAACAGCAGTGAGCCACCAACCACTACCCCCAAGAACATCAGGATAAATAGCCCACGTTCTGGATCGCTGGCAAAGGCGTGTACTGAAGTCAGCACCCCAGAGCGGACCAGGAAGGTTCCGAGCAGGCTTAGTGAGAAAGCGAAAATAGCCAGCAGCAGCGTCCAGCTGCGAAACAGCCCGCGTTTCTCTGACACAGACAAGGAGTGAACCAGCGCTGTACCTACCAACCAAGGCATGAAAGAGGCATTTTCTACTGGATCCCAAAACCACCAGCCACCCCAGCCCAGCTCATAGTAGGCCCACCAACTGCCCAGTGCGATACCGATAGTCAGAAACATCCATGCAATATTGGTCCAAGGCCGCACCCAACGCGCCCAGGCGCTGTCAAACTGGGCCCCCAAGAGCCCGGCAATAGCGAAAGCAAACGGCACAGCAAAACCGACATAACCCATGTATAGCAATGGCGGGTGGACAATCAAGCCAAAGTCTTGCAGCAGCGGGTTGAGGTCTTTACCTTCGACTGGCGGGAACGGCAGTACTCGCTCAAAAGGGTTGGAGGTCATCAGTAAGAACAGGCCGAAACCAACCGCCACCATACCTAACACAGCCAGTGTGCGAGCCTTTAAAACCAGAGGCAGCGTCTTCGACATTACCGCAACCAACATGGTCCACAGCGATAAGCACAGTGCCCAGAGCAGAAGAGAGCCCTCGTGAGCGCCCCAGACGGCACTCACTTTAAAGTGAACGGGCAGCTTGGTATTGGAGTTGTTTGCTGCGTAGAGCACGGAAAAGTCATCTTGCAGAAAAATCGTCACCAGCGCTATGAATGACAACAGCATCAGCAGAAACTGCCCTACCGCTAAACTCGAACCCATGCGCATCCAGGCCGACTGTCCTGTATAGCTACCCACCATGGGCACCAATGCTTGGAATACCGCTAATACTATGGCCGCGATTAACGCCAAATGCCCCCACTCAGCGATCATAACTGTTCTCCTGATAAGAGTTCTCTTCACTGCCGGCAGGGGGCTGGTACTCGCCATTTTCATCGCGCTGCTTGTTTGATTCGCGGCGCTCATGCCCTTGTTCCATAGCGTCGGCCACTTCCGGTGGCATGTAGGTCTCGTCGTGTTTGGCTAATACTTCGCTAGCCACAAGCACACCCTGCTCGTTGAGAGTCCCTGTCGCCACTATAGCTTCACCCTCAGCAAATAAGTCAGGCAAAATCCCGGTGTATTCAATGCGCACCTCTTCCGCCCCGTCGGTAACATCAAAAGCGACAAACAGAGAATCATCTGCGCGCTCGACACTGCCGCGCACTACCATACCGCCGGCGCGCAAACGCACTCCGGTGGGGGCTTCACCATCAGCTATTTGAATAGGCGTATAAAAGAGATTGATGTTCTCTCGCAACGCGAATGACATCAGCCCAACCACCACTGATGAGACCACCACGATCAATAAAACCCACTTTAAACGCTGCTTGCGCACTGGATGCATGAGTCCTCTCCTAAAGTTAAATTCTGTTTAAGGCTAGCGGCTAGCGGCACGACGCTTCTGGCGCTGCTGCTCTGCACGAACACCCTCTAACAAACGCTTGCGTCGCTGCAGCGGCGCCACTACGAGCACCATCATCACCACCAAGGTCACTGCTACCGAAGCCCAGACAAAGGGACCGTGCCCATCCATCTGCCAAAAATCTGTCCAACTATTAAATTGCCAAAATGTGGTTTGCTTCATTTAGACACCTCATCAGAATTAGCTAGCTCTGCGACCCAGCTGCTATTGGCTTCTCGCGCAATGACTTCGGCGCGCATCGACAGCAGTAGCGCCACGGCATAAAAGAGATAAAAACCCACTACCATCACTAACAATGGCTGCAGCATCGAGCTGTGCAGTGTGCTCTCACCGGTTAATTTAAGCGACGCAGGCTGATGCAGGGTGTACCACCAATCAACCGACTTATAGATGATCGGTACATTGACTGTTCCAACTAGCCCCAACAGAGCTGCTGCCTTAGCGCCTTGCTCTTGGCGCTCAAACGCTTGATAGAGCGCAATCACACCCATGTACAAAAACATCAATACCAACATCGAGGTAATCCGCGCATCCCAGATCCAATAAGTACCCCAGGTAGGCTTGCCCCATACTGCACCGGTAAATAGCGCGACAAAGGTCAGCGCGGCACCGATAGTGGCCGCACAGCGCATCGCCGTATAGGCCAACTTCATTTTCCAGATCAGACCAATAGCGCCAGCAATAGCCATCAGGTAATAGCCCGCCAAGGCTAAAAACGATGCCGGCACATGCAGATAAATTATTCGGTAGCTATTGCCCTGTTTGAAGTCTGCCGGTGCCACTGCCAGCCCCCAGACCACGCCGACACCGAGAAATAGCACGGCGGCGCAAGCTAACCACGGCAACCAGCTGCCAGAGCGCTGATAAAACCATCGCGGCGAACCCCATTGATGAAACCACTGCCATGCCATAGTTTTTTCCTCGCAAATAATCTTCAGGTTAATCGCTGGCGGTAAGTCGCAGCGCGCCAACTACCACCAGTGGGCAGAGCGCCACTGCAGCTAGAGTTAGCGCAGCAAGTAGCGCTAACGGCGCCAACCAACCAAATCCCTCGATGGCACGCTGCACAGTCGCCGAGCCAAAAATTATCACCGGCACATACAGAGGCATAACAATCAGCGTCAACAAGACACCGCTGCGCTGCAGCGAAACCGTCAGCGCCGCCCCCATTGCACCGATAAAACTGAGCGCCAAAGTTCCCACCGCCAGGCTTGCCAGCAGCGGCAGCCATCCTGCAGCGGGAAGCGACAAAAGAGTGGCCAGCAATGGCGCCACCAGCGTCAAAGGCAGACCCGTCACTAACCAGTGAGCCAGCACCTTGCCGAGAACTGTGAACAGCATTCCGCTGGGCGCCAACAGCAACTGATCGAGAGAGCCATCGCGATAATCTTCAGTGAACAGTGGTTCCAGTGAGAGCAGCGTCGCCAGCAGTGCCATAACCCAGATCATACCGGGAGCCAGGGCGGCGAGTACTTTGGCCTCTGGCGAGACACCGAGCGGCACCAATGCCGCTAACATAATAAAAAATAGCAACGGATTGGCCAGTTCACTGCGGCGCCGTGAGGCGAGCAGCAGCTCGCGGTGCAGGGTGGCTAAAGTATCACTGCGCACTGTCACTCTCCTCGCGCAGATCGATAGTGGTCAGCCCCGGCAACTCTACGTCTTGGTGACTGGTAAGAATAATACCGCCACCCTTGGCAAGGTGCGCCAGCATCCACTTCTCAAGTAGCTTGACGCCCTTTTTGTCTATCGCGGTAAAGGGTTCATCCAGCAACCAAACTCTGGCGCGACTGAGCAGCAACATTGCCAGTGCCACACGACGCTTTTGGCCGGCAGAAAACGTACTGCACGGCAGATCTTCGTAGCCTGCCAAGCCCACTTCAGCCAGAGCCGACATGACTTCTTGTTCACAGAAGTGATGGCGACTATCGACACAATGGAGAAGATTTTCCAGCGCGGTAAGCTGACTCTTGACTGCACTTTGATGACCGAGAAATAACAATTCGCTGCGATAAACGTGAGGATTCGAGAGCACCGACTCGCCGAGATAGTTGAGGGCGCCAGAGGTTGGAGAAAGCAACCCGGCAGCCAGGCGCAGCAGCGAGGTTTTACCGGCGCCGTTTGCGCCTTTGATTTGCAGTGCTTGTCCCGCGCTGAGCTGCAGCGACAAATTAGAAAAAATAGACCGTGAACCACGCTGACAACTGACTCCCTGTAGAGTCAGCAGAGGTTGCTCAATGGCGGGATAATCCTGCACAGAAATTGGGGGCAAATCCGGCATCCATAGTCTATTTCAAAGGGCGGATAGTATGCCAAAAAAAACTTAAGAAAACCTGAGTAAATGACCGCCTCAGCTGTATGGGTTTAGCCTCAATCTATGTCGAAGTCGTACTCATCAATCTGACGTCTTAGCCGCGACTCCTCAAGCTTGGCTTCAAGACGGCGGCGCGCCTCCAAACTCAACTGTGCTCGAGCGCGCTCGGCAGCTGCACTGGATACGTTGCGCTCGACTTCTTGACCCTCTTCCATATCGCTGTCGGCATCAAATTCTTCTTCGCTCATTACTCTCTCGACCTCTGGTCACAAAAGCAAAATAGGCTTGCGTTGAGCCCTTTCTTTTCTTGGCAAAAAATAATCCTAACGGCGGCGCCGGTCAAGAAAAATAAACCAATAAAAATCAGCATGTTAGAATATTTTTCGCAGACCCGTTTCAGCGCGGCAACAACACTCAAGTAATGACCGCAAATCGACTAAACGCTATACTAACTTTCTTTGATAGAAACTTTTCGTCACACACAACAAAGAGCCAATATGTCTTCGCCCACCTGCCCCAACGGTACCGCTAGCTGCAAAGACTGCCGCATGAACCCACTCTGTCTCCCCCTCGCCTTGCGCGACGGAGATCTCGCCACGCTCGATGAAATGATTGAGCGAGGCAAACCCCTGCAGCGCAAAGAAAACGTATTTTTCGTTGGCGATAGTTATCGAGGCGTCTATGTGGTGCGCAGCGGTGCAGTGAAGCTGGCGATTACAAACGCCGATGGCACTGAGCAGATCACTGGATTTTACTTAGCAGGGGAAATTTTTGGTTGGGATGGCCTTGCGCAAGGCCGCCACACTAATACCGCCACAGCTCTAGAGACCACCGCCATCTGCGCAATACCCTCTGAGCGAATGGAGGAGTTAAGCGTCACCCTGCCCGATCTGCGTCGACATTTCATGCAACTGATGAGCCGTGAAATTGCGGTAGACCAGCAGATGTTAGCACTCTTGAGCAAAAGCTCTGCCGATCGCCGTTTAGCGGCTTTATTAATATCGCTCTCCAAGCGGCTAGAGCGCCAAAAGCTGTCGGCTAGCCGCTTCAGGCTACCCATGTCACGAGCCGAAATCGCCAACTATTTAGGCCTTACTGTCGAAACGGTCAGTCGCGTCTTTGGACGCTTTCAAACTCAAAAACTCATCGCTGTCGATAAACGCGATATCTCCCTGCTCGCCCTGGATGAACTGCGTGCATTGAGCGAAGAACCGGAGTAACCCTCAATGTCTGAGCTCAACTCACTACAGAGATTCAAGGTGGGAGGCGCGGTGCGCGATCGGCTGCTCGGCTACCCAAGCAACGAGATCGACTGGGTGGTTGTCGGAGCCACTCCCGAACAGATGAGTGCTGCCGGCCTTACCCCTGTAGGTCGAGACTTTCCGGTATTTATCGATCCAGACAGTGGCGATGAGTACGCTTTGGCGCGCACTGAGCGCAAAGCCGGCCACGGTTATCACGGCTTTCAGTTTTACACTTCACCCGATGTCACTCTTGAACAGGATCTTCAACGCCGCGATCTCACCGTTAATGCCATAGCAGAGGACCGGGAAGGAAACCTCATAGACCCCTGCGGTGGTGTGGAAGATCTTAGGCAGCGAGTGTTGCGACATATATCACCAGCCTTCTGTGAAGATCCACTGCGGGTTTTACGAGTAGCAAGATTTGCCGCACGCTACCATCATCTCAATTTTAGAGTGGCTGCAGAAACACGCGCCTTGATGGCGGATATAAGCAGCAGTGGCGAGCTCAAACACCTCTCTGCAGAGCGCGTCTGGCGCGAGACCGAGCGAGCGCTGGGCGAGCGCAACGGCGCTATTTACTTCGCACTGTTAGTGGAGTGTGGCGCTGCGCAAAAGCTCTTTGCACAGATCTGCAGCGACGCCTCGCAAGTACAGCATCTGCTGACAGCATTAGAGTGCGCCGACCAGCTGCGTTTAAATGCCCAGGAAAAGTTTGCAGTGCTAGCCTGTGCCGCCTGTGGCGACCGAGCCAGGCCACTGGCAAGTAAGATTGAAACGCTGTGCAAGCGCTTGCGCACGCCCACCAAAACCCGCCAACTGGCTCTGCAGCTTTGCCGCTATGGCGAAGCCCTGCGCGCACCGCGCTCTTACGCGGCAGACCATCTGCTGGCGGCACTACAAGGCAGCGGAGCAGCTAAATCTGCACTGCATCTCACCCAACTGCTGGACTGTCTAGCGGCACTACCCAACCCACCGAGCAAAACGGAATGCGCATGGCTAATGCGCTGCCAGTTAGAACTCAGCGGAGTTTCAATTGCCGATGTCGTTGCTGCGGGGGCTAGTGGACAAGAGATTGGAGAGACACTAGAACGCCGCCAGATTGAACTGCTTGAAAAGTTAATCAGCTGTTAACCTACTCACTCGGGCATTGGCAGAGTGATCGCGTGCCATCGGAAGGGAACTGCTTGCAGTGGTTGGCTGGCATGGTTGTATGCCTGCCACAGCTGCCGATAGCTCTGACCCACTGCTGGGTGAATCTCATCGCCGGCGATATCAGCTAAAGGCTTTAAGACATAGGCGTTGAAGAGAATCTCCTCGCGCGGCAGAGTAATCCCCGCAAACACGCCACAACAGCTGTCACAGGTGAGAATATCAATATCCAGTGTGCGCCCAGAAAACTTTTCCCCGTTGCGCACGCGGCCATTGTCAGCCTCTATCTGCTTTAGTTGCGCAGCTAGCTCTGGCAGCGGTGTATCGGTCTGGATAGCGACAACATTGTTTAGAAATGGGTCGCCAACAAACCCGACAGAGGCGCTTTCATACATCGGCGAGAGCACTATCTCACCGTAATTTCTTTGCAGTGCATCAAGTGCCGCCGTTAAATTTAAGTAGCGATTTGTATTGCTACCCAGCGAGAGATAATAACGGCTCATCAGCTGCGCTCGCCGCGCTCGATAATCAAACCAACGTCATCGGCAGCGCGCAAAGCGCCCGGCTTGCTCAAGCGCAGCCGCAACCACTGCACAGAGAACTCTTCGCGGATAATAGCGGCTACCTTTTCAGCCATGGTCTCGACGAGTAAAAATTCGCTGTCGCCGACAAATTGCTGCACGCGCTTAGAGATCGATTTATAGTTCAATGCAAAAGCGATATCGTCGGTTTTTGCTGCAGGGCGGATATCTGTGGACATCTCTAAATCGATACTGACGCGCTGCTTTACCTCGCGCTCCCAATCGAAGATGCCGATAATGCACTCAATTTGTAAATTTTTAATGTAGACAATATCCATCAGGCACTCTCTTGTATTGAAGGCAGTTCGTCCAGTGGCCAGCGCGGGCGCACCTCTACGGCCAAGTCTAAATCGTTGTTGGCTGCTTCATCTAATGAGGCTGCTGCCAATCTTCTCCAGCCAGCATAAGCAATCATCGCGCCATTATCAGTACAAAACTCTTGCCGAGCATAAAATAATTCGCCATCAACCTTAGCCAAAGCTGTCGACAATACCTCGCGCAGCCTCTTATTGGCAGACACTCCGCCGGCGATAACCAGTCTGCGCATACCGGTTTGCACAAGAGCGCGACGGCATTTTATCGCCAGCGTTTCGGCAACCGCCAGCTCAAAACCAGCCGCTATATCTGCCATCACGAGGCGGCTCGGCAGCGGTGCTGTGCCACGTTCAGCCGCGATCAGATTGCGCGCAAAGGTCTTCAAACCGGAGAAGCTAAAATCTAGCCCTGGGCGATCGGTCATCGGTCGCGGAAAACGAAACTTCAGAGCATCGCCGGTTTCTGCAAGCGCAGCTAAATTTGGCCCTCCGGGATAATCCAGATCGAGTAGTTTGGCGGTTTTATCGAACGCTTCACCGGCCGCATCATCAACAGATTCACCGAGTGTTTGGTAGCGCCCTACTCCCTCGACCGCCACCAACTGTGTATGGCCGCCCGATACTAGCAGGGCCACAAATGGAAATGCTGGTGGATTGCTCTCCAACATAGGTGCAAGCAGATGACCCTCCATATGATGGACACCAATGGCCGGAATATCCAACGACCAAGCTAGCGATTTTGCAAAAGAGGCCCCCACCAACAGTGCACCCATTAAACCCGGCCCAGCGGTGTAGGCTATACCCTCGAGATCGCTGCGCTCTACATTCGCCTCAACAAAAAGTGCTTCAAGCAGCGGTAGCAGTTTGCGCGCATGGTCGCGCGAAGCGAGCTCTGGGACCACACCGCCAAAATCTTTGTGTAGTTTGACTTGAGAGTAAATATTGTGAGCGAGCAGACCACGTTGGCTGCAATACAGCGCCAATCCAGTCTCATCGCAGGAGCTCTCTATGCCCAATACCAACATTTACTGTCTCTTCATCGTAAAAAGGGCGGCTAATATAGCCCTTTTTGACCCATTCGCCAAAGTGGCGACAGAGGTTTGCATCGCAACCCGGTTACCCCTATAATTCGCGCCCTGATTGGCGAGCCAGCGGCACGCCTGCGGTAACAGCTCAGTAGCTGTATAACATTTTACAACAATAGGATTGCTATTAATGCCCAGCGTTCGCGTAAAAGAAAACGAGCCCTTCGACGTAGCACTGCGTCGCTTCAAACGCTCATGTGAAAAAGCCGGTATTCTCGCCAAAGTTCGCAGCGAAGAGTTTTACGAGAAACCTACTTGGGAGCGCAAGCGCAAAGCTGCAGCTGCCGTTAAGCGCAATCAGAAGAAAGTTTCGCGCGAATCACGCAAGTTTACTCGCCTCTACTAAGAGTTTTTGGGGTTAGCATAACTGCTGCCACCCTCTTAGAAGTGACGACCAAAGAGCGCCCTGTGGCGCTTTTTGTGTTTCTATAGCGTTTTAATTGAGCAGTGCCAATTACTGCATTGAAAGGAAACCTTATGACCAGTCCATTAAAAGCCGAACTGACACAAGCCATGAAAGATGCCATGCGCGCCAAGGACAAGCAACGTCTGGGCACTATCCGCCTGGTTCTAGCTGATATTAACCGCATCGAGGTGGACGAGCGCACCGAACTCGAAGACTCTCGAGTTCTCGCTGTACTGGACAAAATGGTCAAGCAGCGACGCGACTCTATTGCACAATACCAAGATGCCGGCCGCACCGAGCTGGCTGAAATCGAACAGGCTGAAATTGAAGTGATTCAGAGCTTCCTTCCGCAGCCACTGAGCGACGCCGAAATAGACCAACTGATTGCCGATGCCATCTCATCGACAGGCGCCAGCTCAATGCAGCAAATGGGCGCGGTAATGGCCATAGTTAAACCGCAAATCCAAGGCCGAGCTGACGCCGGCGCAGTGAGCGGCCGTGTCAAAAAAGCGCTGAGCTAAGCCGGCTTTACGAG
>JBELGO010000003.1:0-42829 GCA_042091915.1 SAR92 clade bacterium
ATCCGCAACGCCAGCGTCCCAGCTCATTTACTGTCGATCAGATACTGGAAGAGATACTCGACAACGCCAAGCAGAACGCCCCGCAACAGCGATAATTTCTGCCGAGCAAAAAAAAGGCGCCTCCCTGGCAACAGGGGGCGCCTTTTTTATTTGTTGCGGTTTAGTCGTATTGGCGGGCTATAGCGCGGAACGCGCGCAACTTGTTCTGGGTGTCTGGGCTAGTCGCTGCTGAGGCGTCGACATGGTGATTGTACATAGCCGCGACAATACCCGAGGCGCGGTCAATGTAGATCATTTGGCCGTAGATGCCGCCGGCGACGTACTCGCCGCGCTTGCTGTCGAGTATCCACCACATGTTGTGGTAGCCCTCGTAGGGGATTGCCGCCGATCGATTGCTGCGCGCCATATTGCGGCGGTGGTAGTCGGTTAACTGCAAAGAGGCATCCACCCAAGCTGCGGGAACCAGCTGGTTATCACCGACGCGACCGCGGTTGGCTATTAAACGGCCAAACTGGGCGGCGTCGCGCAGAGTCGTATTCATGCCGCCGGTGGCGACACCTTGCAACGCGCGATCGGCGAGCAGATAGGCGTCGTGTTCGGTACCCAGCGGCTGCCAAATATGCTGTTCGATAAATTCCGCCAGCGGTTGGCCAGAGAGTCTTGCCACCAGCCAGCCGATGACATCGGCATTGGCTGAGTTGTACTCAAAAGCCTCGCCGGGTTGCAGCTCTGGGTTCTCTTCTACGTAGTGGGCAAGAAAATCGTGGACGCCGTAGAGCTCGGTCTCGCCGGGCTGCACATCAGCTGCCCCGGGGGCGTACATCATTCCCAGCGCCGGTGCATAAAAGCGCGCAAAAGGAGCCTCGGGATCGGTGTAGTTTTCCACAAAGGCCAGCGCCGTAGTGTGGTCGAGCACCTGTTGTATCGTAGTGCGTTCAAAACCAGAGCCCTTGAGCTCGGGAATATAGTCTGCCGGTGACTTTTCTAAATCGACCTTGCCCTGCTCTACTAGCAGGCCAAAAGCGGTGGTCACCAAGGATTTGGTCATTGAGAACCAGATGTGCGGTTGGTGGCGGTTACCGGCATCTGCGTAGCGCTCAAAGAGAATATTATCACCGCGCGTGACGATGACTGCGGTGCTGTGTTGATCGCTAAACAGCTGCTCAACGGTGCGCAGCTTGCCCCCCTCTAACTCGACATTGAGACTGGCCATCGCTTCATCTGCTGTTGCCATCCAATTGGGCAGCGAGCCTGCGCGGGCGATGTGCAGTGAGTTGGCCACTGCAGAGCTGTTAGAAAACCCCCACTGGCTAAACGGGTTCTGCAGATAGTTGGCCAGTGTTACCTGCTGCTGTGCTGTCGGTGGCACGTTGGCCATCGGTTCAATAGATGTAGCTTGCTCTGATGTGGCATTCACAGAGACCAGTGCAGTGATCGCCACTGCCATAGACGAGCGGCGCAGACAGCGCCAAGAAAAAGTACCCATGTTTTGCGAACCCTCTATTTATCTTGTTTTTTTGCTGAGCCGAGTGTGGCTGCGCAGCCAGTTTAGCGCGGTTTTTTTCGCGGCGACAGCTATAGACTTTTACAGCACGGCTGATTATGGTCGAACCCGGGTTTTTGCTCTGCGGAGCAAGTCATATCAATAATATTGCGAGAGCACTCCATGAGCACCAATGAACTCGGGCTAACTGTCATCCAGGCACTTAAACAACGTCGCTCGATTCGCGGCTTTGAACCGCGCGAAGTGCCGGCTGAATTAATAGAAGAGATCTTCACCAAGGCCAGCATGGCGCCCTCCAACTGCAATACCCAGCCATGGCATGTCAATGTAGTCTCTGGCGAGGCGCGCAAAAAACTCGAAGAGCAGTTGATGGCCGGCATTATGCAGGGCGCCAAACCACAGTTTCATTTTAAACCGGGTGATATGGATCTTGCGGGTGTCTATAAAAAGCGCCAATTTGACTGCGCCGCCCGCTACTACGGCACGATGGGGATAGAGCGCACTGACCGCGACAAGCGCAACTGGCTGATGGCTAAAAACTGGCAATTTTTCGGTGCACCGCACGCAGCTTTTATCTCTATGCCTAAAACCATGGGTGAGGTTAATGCGATCGATATTGGTATCTATCTACAAACACTGATGCTCCTGCTGGTAGAGCATGGTCTGGCCAGCTGCCCTCAGGGTGCCTTGGCCGCATTCCCCGAGCCGGTAAAGGCGATCACCCCCATCCCGGAGGGCAACGAGCTGATTGTTGGTCTCTCGTTCGGCTACGAGGCAGTGGGCGAACAGATCAACAAAGTCACCATGGAGCGTGCTCCGCTGGGCGATACCGTGACATTTACCCGCTGATTCGCAAAGACAAAAAAATACCGCTAGCCACAGCGGTATTTTTTTATCTGGCCATTCACAGCAATCAAAATCGCTTGGACGAGAGAACTAGAGCCCTGAAGAATTTGGCAGTTAACTAACCCTCCAGTTTTCGGTACAAAGTTCTCAAACTAATACCCAACTCTTTTGCCGCTGCTTTTTTATCTCCGCCGTGTTGGTTGACTAGCTCTGCAATAAAGCCGGCTTCATTGCTCTTTAGCGTAGATGCGCCCTGGATCTTCTCGACTGCGGAATACTCCAGGGTGGTTATACCTGGGTCCATGGCCATTGATTCCTTGATCTGCTGCTCGTCGACTACATTGGTATCACTGAGAATTGACGCACGTGTCAGGAGATTTTTTAACTGGCGTATGTTGCCAGGAAATGTATGTGACAAAATAAGCTGCAATGCGGGCTGGGTGATGTAGAGTTTTTTATTGATGTTTTGCAACAGGTGCGTCACCAACTGTGGGATATCTTCCTGGCGCTCAGCCAGAGAGGGAATGTGAATCGGAAACACATTTATCCTGTAGTAGAGATCTAATCGAAATGCCCCTTCTTGTACCATCCTGTTGAGATCTCTGTGGGTTGCACAGATTAGCCTGAAATCTGACGTTCGCACTTCCGTGCCGCCGACACGACGAAATGTCTTGGTTTCTAACAAGCGAAGTAGTTTGACCTGGGTTGGTAGCGATACATCACCGATCTCGTCTAAGAACAAGGTCCCGCCATCCGCCATCTCGACCAAACCTTTGCGGTCATTATAAGCACCGGTAAATGCACCTTTGCGGTGGCCAAACAGCTCACTCTCTATGAGCGTTTCGCTCAGCCCGGAACACTCCAGTGTCACCATCGGTTGTTCACTGCGCCTACTGGCATAATGAACTAAACGACTGATCAGCTCTTTCCCCGTCCCTGACTCCCCGAGCAGTAAAACTGAGGCATCTGATTCGGCAACCTTGGTGACCTTCGACAGCATGTCGTTAAATACCGTGCTATTGCCGACGATTTGTTTATCGCTTGGCTTGCCGCTTGCCAATGGCACAGGCTTTAGCAGCTCAACAAAGAACTGTAATTCATTGTTATCGTCAAAAATGGGCAGCATTTCGACATCGACATGCTCACGTCCATTGGGCGTTTGGTGAATATGCAGCACTTTTTCTTTGTGCTTAGATTCACGCGCAGCTTTGAGAGGGCAGTCCTCTCCGGCCTGGTCGCAGGGACGGTCATAGCCATGTGAGACCGCATAACACTTTGGCGCCTGCTCGAGATCGATTTTGCCGAATTTATCTTGGTAGGCGTTGTTGGTGGCCAAGATCTCGTAATCGGCACTCACCAATATCGCGGGGTCATCGTAACCCTCAAGCATGTCGCCCAGTTGTTTTTGTCGCATGGCAGCCACCCAGTGTCAAAAAGTTGGCAAAATAATGCCATATATGGCAAAAATAATCTTCTGCAAGCGGTAAGTTTTCATTTAGTTAGCAATATCAAGGAGATACAAAAGCATGAATAGTTGGCACGATAATTGATTGTATAAGTGTATACAAAGGAGATATTGATTATGCAAACCACAATTCAACCAGAAGTTTTTCCCTTTTTCGAAGAAAATTCCAATACCTTTTCTTACATCGTAAAAGATCCAAACTCTAATGACTGTGCGATTGTTGACTCGGTCTTAGACTTTGACTACGCATCCGGAGCTATCGGCTACGAGAGTGCCGATGAGATCATCCAGTGTGTTCAAAAAAGAAACCTCAACGTGCTTTATCTCATAGAGACGCATGTTCACGCTGACCACCTTTCTGCTGCGCCCTATATTCAAAGTATCGTGGGTGGAAAAATTGCCATCAGCAAACACATTGATACGGTGCAAAAAACCTTTGGCAAGGTTTTTAACGAAGGCACTGAGTTTAAGCGCGACGGGTCCCAATTCGACGTTTTGTTCGACGATGGTGAAACCTACCAAATTGGCTCAGTAGAGGGGGTCGCCATTCATACTCCTGGCCACACACCTGCCTGCATGGTTCATCTAATCGGTGATGCTTGTTTTGTTGGTGACACCATTTTTATGCCAGACGGCGGTACCGCGCGAGCAGACTTCCCTGGCGGAGATGCGCGCACGCTGTACCAATCTATCAAGAAAATTTTGTCGATGCCTGAAGAGACCCGCCTCTTTATGTGCCATGACTATCAACCAAACGGGCGCGAACTGGAATACCAAACCACCGTGGCACAACAGAAAGCCAGCAATATTCATGTGCACGACGGTATATCTGAGAACGATTTCGTCGCCATGCGAGAAGCCCGCGATGCAACACTGGGCATGCCAAAGCTGATTTACCCATCACTGCAAACCAACATGCGTGCAGGGCATTTCCCCGAAGCAGACACCAATGAGACCGTCTATCTTAAGGTGCCAATTTCAGGGTTAAAACAGCCATTGACGACTCATTAGAAAAAACTATAACAACTGTTGTGATTACTACCGAGGGAAAACTATGAAAATTACCAAGCTAAACAACCAGGTGACGGTATCAGATCAAATAACCTGCGCGGATATTGCAGAGCTCAAGGCTGCCGGTGTTGAAGTGATTGTCTGCAACCGCCCGGATGGCGAGGCTGACGATCAGCCAACCATGCAAGAGATAAGCGCAGCGGCCTCGAGTGAGGGAATTGAGTTCCATGAAATACCATTCAAGCCGAGCAAATTCAGTGCTGAGGACCAGCAACGCCTCTTAGCGGTATTAAAAACCAACAAAAAGACGCATGCCTATTGTCGAACAGGGAATAGATCGCAGCAGCTTTTCCAAGCAGTAACTGAACCCACTCAAGCGAACAAAGATACCTCTATAGACGGCACCAAATACGACGTGGTTATCATTGGCGCCGGGTCGGGCGGTGTTGCGACGGCGGCGAGCCTGCGACAAAGAAACAAGCAGTTGCGGATCGCGCTTATAGACCCATCCGATGTTCACTACTACCAACCGGGTTGGACTCTGGTTGGCGGCGGTGTATTTGATGCGCAATCAACCAGAAGAAAAACCCAGGATATTATTCCGGCGGGTTGTGACTGGATTGCTAAGGCCGTCAATCAATTTTTTCCAGACGACAACAAAGTAGAGCTCAGCTGCGGTGCCAACGTTTTTTATAAACACCTGGTTGTTGCCCCCGGTCTAAAACTAGACTGGTCAGCCATTGAGGGTTTGGAGGAAGCACTGGGTAAAAACGGTGTGACATCCAACTACCGCTACGATCTAGCCCCATACACATGGGAACTGGCGCAAAATATGAGCTCAGGTAAGGCTGTGTTTACTCAACCGCCGATGCCGATCAAATGTGCGGGAGCACCGCAAAAAGCGATGTACCTCTCCGCCTCTGAATGGTTGAAACAAGGCAAAATCGACAATATTGATATCGATTTTTACAACGCAGGTGGGGTTTTATTTGGTGTGCAGGAGTATGTGCCCGCCCTGATGGAGTACGTTGAAAAGTACGCTATCAATCTGCGCTTCTCTAAAACTCTGGTTAAGGTAGACGGAGAAAACCAGAAAGCCTGGTTCAAGGACAGCGACGGCAACCTTGAAGAAACCAGCTTCGACTTCTTGCATGTTTGCCCCCCACAAACGGCGCCTGATTTTATCCGCAACTCGCAGCTAGCCGATGAAGCAGGCTGGTTAGATGTAGACCCGAGCACCTTGCAAAGTAAGCATTTTAGCAACATCTGGGGGGTCGGCGATGTCATGAACACAACCAACGCTAAAACTATGGCGGCGGCACGCAAACAAGCGCCGGTGGTTGCCCACAATATCGCCACAGTATTGGCTGAAAAAGCCAACTTGGCAGCTTACGACGGCTATGGATCCTGCCCACTCACGGTTGCGCACGGCAAAATTGTCTTGGCTGAGTTTACCTACGGGGGCAAGGTGGCGCCCTCATTCCCGACATGGTTAAACGACGGCACCAAGGCAACCTACTTCGGTTGGTTTTTGAAAGCGAAGATGCTGCCGCCAATTTATTGGCACGGCATGCTCAAAGGCCGTGAATGGCTCGCTTCACCGGTTTATTAAGTTGCCCGCAAAAATGAAAAACATATCGCAATGGTTTCCGGTACTCGGTCAAATCGCCAATTACTCGAAAGACAAATGGGTTAGCGATGTTATCGCGGCTGTGGTTGTCACAGTGATGTTGATACCGCAGTCATTGGCTTATGCAATCCTCGCTGGGTTGCCGCCACACTATGGTCTCTATGCCAGCATCATCCCCATAGTGATTTATTCGATATTGGGCTCAAGTACCTCACTGGCCGTAGGGCCAGTGGCCATTGCATCCATAATGACAGCCTCCGCACTCTCCTCTGTAGTGAGTGCGGACTTAATCTCCTATGTTGACGGCGCTATTACACTGGCCTTCCTTTCAGGGGCGATGCTGTTTTTATTGGGCGTTTTTAGGTTTGGTTTTGTCGCCAATTTTCTCTCCCACTCGGTGATCTCCGGGTTTATCACTGCGTCTGGGCTGATCATTGCACTCGGTCAGTTGAAGCATCTGATGGGCGTCTCTGTATCCGGCCACACTTTCTTCGAGCTGGCCTCGAATCTAATCCAGTCGATTCCGAGCATTAACCCAACAACCATGGCCATTGGCGCTGCTTGCTTGCTGTTTTTGGTCCTTGCTCGTCAATATGCGGCCAGATGCTTGGGTCTGCTCGGTTTGAATAAAAGCACGGCATCAACAGTGGCGAGAATGTCACCAATCTTGGCGGTCTGTGTATCGACCGCCGTTGTCGCGATTGGGTCATTGGATCAACTCGGAGTCGCCATCGTCGGTGATATTCCAACCGGTATAGCCGATCCCAAGGTACCCACCATTACCCGCGAAGCAGTTGAGGCCTTACTGCTGCCAGCGTTTTTTATTGCCATTATCGGGTACGTAGAATCCATCTCTGTGGGTCGAACTTTAGGGGCAAAGAAAGGTGAGAAAATCGATTCAAATCAAGAATTAATCGCCTTGGGCGGCGCTAACCTAGCCTCCGCAGCAGCGGGTGCATTCCCGGTTACCGGCGGCTTTTCACGCTCTGTGGTAAATTTTGATGCTGGAGCAAAAACACAGCTAGCCGGCATCTATACCGCGGTTGGCATCGCCATAGCATCCATGTTTCTCACCCCGTACTTGTACTACTTGCCGATCGCAATGTTGGGCGCAACGATTGTTGTAGCCGTACTCGCGCTGGTCGACCTATCCATACTCAAACAGGCTTGGCGGTTTTCTAAAAGTGACTTCACTGCGGTCTTTTTGACTATCGCCATCACGCTCAGTGCCGGTGTAGAAGCTGGGGTTGCAAGTGGCATCATCGCCTCCGTTCTGTTGCATCTCTACCATACTTCAAGGCCCCACATCGCAGAGATAGGCTTAATCCCTGGGACCGAACACTTCCGCAATGTGAAGCATTACAACGTTGAAGTCGCCCCCCAATCCGTCTCGCTGCGCATTGATGAGAGCTTACTGTTTTCCAACGCTAATTACCTTGAAGAGTTCATAAGTGATGTGGTGAGAGAACGCTCTGGTTTGAAGAACGTAATACTGCATTGCGGTGCAGTTAATACGATTGATTTAACGGCTATGGAAATGCTTGAGAAGCTCAATAGCGATTTGCTCCAACAGGGCATCAAGCTTCATTTAAGTGAAGTAAAAATCCCGGTCAAATCGCTATTAGAGAAAGCCCATTTTTTACCTGAGCTGGGCGGACAACTCTATATGAGCCATCTACAAGCTTTTCAGGACAACTGTTAATTAAGCCCTTAGACTGTAGTCTGGGCTGGGAGCTAGGTTAGTTTAAGATGCCGGAGTCTCTGCATAATAGAGAGTTCGTTTATATCTTTTTTCGACAGTTACAACCACTCGCGTGCGGGTTCACTCTGCGGAGCTAAAATGGAAAACACCTTGTGGCCACTGATTGGTGGCGTTCTGATTGGGTTATCGGCGATTTTATTAATGCTCTCTATTGGCAAGATTGCCGGTATCAGTGGTATCGCTTGGGGAGCCTTTGCGCGCGAAACGGATCGAGATGATCGCTCTTGGCGTTGGCTATTTTTGCTGGGCATTGTGGCGGGGGCATTTTTACTTCACTTCATTACCGGCAAGCCTGTGCCAGAAGTGGCCAACACCCCGGTCAAGGCGTGCATAGCGGGTTTAATAGTGGGTATCGGTGTCAGCTTAGGCAATGGCTGCACCAGTGGTCACGGCGTTTGTGGCATCAGTCGTCTATCAGCCCGTTCAATTGTTGCGACACTCACTTTTATGGCAACAGCCATTGTCACAGTAGCAGTGAGTCAAAACCTATGAAACGTACTAGCGCTTTACTCTCAGGACTATTATTCGGACTGGGGCTCGCCGCCTCTGGTATGACCGACACGCGAAAGGTGATTGGCTTTCTCGATATATTCGGAAACTGGGACCCAGATCTGATTTTTGTGATGGGCTCTGCGGTTATTACAACGTTTATCGGTTTCAAGCTCGTCTTGAGCCAAACAGCAGAGCCGTTGTTTGGATCAGTTTTCTCAATTCCAACTCGCTCGGACATAGACTCTAAACTGGTTGTCGGCGCTGCACTGTTCGGTATCGGTTGGGGGCTATACGGTTACTGCCCTGGCCCGGCACTGGCCTCTATTATCTATCTTTCACCCGTCACCATTGGATTTATTATTTTTATGATGATGGGTATGAAATTAGGCAATCTATTTTCAAAATAGCTTAGCCCACCACTCTGTTGGTTTAGGGCTTTATCAACATTATCTCTACACCTGTAAAAACGAGAAAACCCCAGCTAGTGGGGTTTTCAATGAGATCGTTTAGATCAGACTGTGCAGAACTGTTTAGAACGGGATGTCATCGTCCAGCATGGCATTGTCCATCGGCGGTGCCGATTGTTGTGGCTGACCGCCAGCTTGTTGCCCACCATACTGATTACCGCCTTGTGGCGGGCGATTTTGGTTTTGGTTCTGCTGCTGGTAACCGCCACCTTGCTGCTGGTAACCACCGCCGCCGCCCATCTCACCGCGGCTGTCGAGCATTTGCATCTCAGTGGCGATCACTTCGGTAGTGTAGCGATCTTGGCCGTCTTGGCCCTGCCACTTGCGGGTGCGCAATGAGCCTTCGACATAGACTTTGCTACCCTTTTTAAGGTACTCACCGGCAATCTCCGCCAAGCGGTTGAAAAAGGCTACGCGATGCCACTCGGTGCGCTCTTGCTGCTCGCCCGTCTGTTTGTCTTTCCAACTCTCGGAGGTGGCAATACTGATGTTGGTAACCGCATTACCTGAAGGCATGTAGCGGGTCTCTGGGTCTTGGCCCAAGTTGCCAACCAGTATCACTTTGTTGATGCCCCTTGCCATGATGTTCTCCTGTAATTATCAAACACGATTCTTGTGAAAATTAGCCTGCTCAACCGTTGAGCTGTTGCTATCCAGTATACGCGGCGATCACTCTGTTGGCGACCGCAAGGCGCAGTTATGCCAACAGCGGCTCCAGCTGGCTGCGGTCGAGCAGTTTGCCATCCACCTTGATATAAACCAGCGGATCGCCGTCGAATTGAAGTATCTCATCGACCCCTGGCAACCCCTGCAACCACGCAGCGAACTCTTCGGGTGTGCGCTGGTCGCGACGCAACACCACCGTTTTGCGCAGTTTCGGTTGAGACAAACCGCGCGCCACAAGCCACCAAATGAGCGCCAAAAGCGCCAGCATCAGAAACAACTGACTGCTGCCAAACTGCTGCAAGCTCCAACCGCCGAGCAGACCACCGAAGAAAGCCCCGAGGAACTGGCCGCTGGAGTAGACACCCATCGCCATACCGCGAAACCCCGCTGGGCACGCTTTACTCAGCCAGGACGGCAACATCGCCTCAAGCAGATTAAAACCGGCAAAAAACAGCAGCAGTAAAACCAATACCGGCCAAAAATCTGTACTCAAGTAGAGACCAAATAGCGCTACAGTCAAAGCACCAATAGCCGCCAGTAACACCGTGCGATGGCGACCGCGTGTCTCGCCGATAATTAACAGCGGAATCATCAATACAAAGCCGCCACCGAGCAGGGCAATATAGACCCACCAGAGATGTTGTTTGGCGATACCGAGCTGCTCCACCAGCAGGGATGGCACTACGACAAAAGCCGCCATCAGAAGCAGGTGGAGGGTAAAAATACTGAAATTAAGGCGCAATAAGTTCGGCTCTGCGACCACGCTGCGCAGCTGGCTGAGATCGGCGCGCACTTCGCGGTTGGCGCTGCTCTGCAAGGGCTTGGGGACGGCTAAAAGAAACAGCGCCAGGCCGCATACAGCGAGTGCGGCGGTGGCCCAAAACACCCACGCCATACCGCCGCCGGCGGCCAGCAGCGGCCCTGCAACCATGGCCAACATAAACGACAGGCCAATACTGCCACCAATAGCCGCCATCGCTTTGGAGCGGTTCTCGTCGCTAGTCAGGTCGCTCACAAGCGCCATCGTGGTACTGGCGATTGCGCCACTACCCTGCAGCAACCGGCCAATAAATAAACCCCAGACAGAGTCTGACAGCGCCGCGACGGCACTGCCCAATATGAAAACGAGTAGCCCGCCAACGATCACTGGGCGGCGCCCGATGCGATCGGAGAGCAGCCCGAGTGGAATCTGCAACAATGCTTGGGTTAATCCGTAAGCGCCGATAACTAGACCCAGCCAGAACGGCGAAGCCCCTCGGTAGTCGTCGATATAGAGTGCCAATACCGGCAGCACCATAAAAAGGCCGAGCATGCGCGAAGCGTAAAGCCCTGCGAGCGAGGCGACCACACGTGCATCTAATTTGGCAAAACCTGCTTGGCTCATACAGAGGGCCTTGGTAAGGGTCGTATTGTCGACAGCAATTGGGCAGCTCCACGAGTAGTGGGCCAACTCTGTCAAAAGCGCCTAGTTTACCAGTGGCCGAGGATCTGACAAGTTCTCATCGAGCGACAGTTAACTTTGCGATTGGCGCTGCTAACCCCCTATAATGAGCTGTTGCTTTTTCTGCCCAAGCAGCGCAAATACTCCGCGGAAAAAACAGCGGTTTACAGCCCATTCACCAGCGATAAAGAGCACTCTATGGACACCATTCAGGTACGCGGTGCGCGCACCCACAATCTCAAAAATATTGATTTGGATCTGCCGCGCGACAAGCTGATTGTCATAACTGGCCTGTCTGGCTCGGGCAAATCGTCGCTCGCTTTCGATACGCTGTACGCCGAGGGACAGCGCCGCTATGTCGAGTCGCTCTCGACCTATGCGCGCCAATTTTTGTCGATGATGGAAAAACCCGATGTCGACCATATCGAGGGGTTGTCGCCGGCTATCTCGATAGAGCAGAAATCCACCTCGCACAACCCGCGCTCTACAGTGGGCACTATCACAGAAATTTACGACTACTTGCGTTTGCTGTTTGCCCGCGCCGGCGAGCCGCGCTGCCCCGACCACGGCCAGCCGCTCAATGCGCAGACGGTCAGCCAGATGGTTGATCAAGTGTTAGCACTGCCCGAAGGCAGCAAGGTGATGCTGTTGGCACCGGTAATTAAAGACCGCAAAGGCGAGCACTTGCACCTGTTTGATAATTTGCGCCGCCAGGGCTTTATTCGCGCCCGCATTGACGGCGTAGTCTGCGATCTCGATGAAGCGCCGGCACTGAATAAAAAGACCAAACATACTATCGAAGTGGTAGTCGACCGCTTCAAGGTCAAAGAGGAATTTAAACTGCGTCTTGCCGAGTCGTTCGAGACTGCCCTCAACCTGGCCGAAGGTATAGCGCTAATCAGCTTTATGGATGGCGACCAGCCCGACCAAATATTTTCGGCCAAGTTTGCCTGCCCGCAGTGTAACTACAGCCTCACCGAGCTGGAGCCGCGGCTGTTCTCGTTTAACAACCCAGCCGGCGCTTGCCCCACTTGCGATGGCTTGGGTCAACACCAGTATTTTGATGTCGACCGGGTTATTCAGCATCCCGAATCGTCGATTTCTGAGGGTGCGATTCGCGGCTGGGATCGTCGCTCGCTGTTCTACTTTAATATGGTCAGCTCGCTGGCAGAGCACTACGGGTTTGATATCGACACACCGTGGCAGCAGCTCAGCGGCGCCCACCAACAGCTGATTCTATTTGGCAGCGAGCAGGAGGAGATCACTTTTAACTACGTCAACGAGCGCGGCACAGTATTCCGCCGCAAACACTCGTTTGAAGGCGTGTTAAACAATATGCAGCGCCGCTATCGCGATACCGACTCGCAGTCGGTGCGCGATGATCTCGCCAAATATCTGACCACTTCGAGCTGCCCTGACTGTGAAGGCACACGCCTCAAACCGGCAGCGCGAGCGGTCTATGTCGACAACAAACGCATTGAGGACCTAGTGCTGCTGCCAGTTGGCCAGTGCTGCGACTACTTTGAGTCGCTCGACCTAACCGGCCGACAGGGCAAAATTGCCGAGAAAATTGTCAAAGAGATCAGTGCTCGGCTGCGTTTTTTGGTTGATGTCGGCCTCAACTATTTAAGCCTCGAGCGCAGTGCCGATACGCTCTCCGGTGGTGAGGCACAACGTATTCGCCTGGCCAGCCAAATTGGCGCCGGCTTGGTCGGTGTTATGTATATTCTCGACGAACCCTCGATCGGTCTCCACCAGCGCGATAACGAGCGCCTGTTGGCTACGCTCACCCGCCTGCGCGATATGGGCAATACCGTGATTGTTGTCGAACACGATGAAGATGCGATCCGCGCAGCTGACCACATCGTCGATATCGGCCCAGGTGCCGGCGTGCACGGCGGTGAGGTCGTCGCCCAAGGTGACAGCGCTGCTATCCAAGCGACCCCGGGGTCGGTGACTGGCCAATTCCTCTCGGGTGAACGCGGTATTCGGCTGCCAGAGCAGCGCCACAAACCAAGCAAAGAGTGGATTAAAGTTAACGGCGCAACTGGCAACAACCTGCAAAAAGTGAACTTAAAACTGCCGATTGGGCTGTTTACCTGTGTCACTGGGGTGTCGGGTTCGGGCAAGTCTACCTTGATCAACGAGACGCTCTACCCCGCTGCCGCCACGGCACTCAACAAAGCCACCACACTGAAATCGGCACCCCACAAAACGATTACCGGCCTCGAGCTACTGGACAAGTGTATCGATATTGATCAGAGCCCGATCGGTCGCACTCCGCGCTCTAATCCAGCCACCTATACCGGCATCTTTACCCCTATCCGCGAGCTGTTTGCCGGCACACAAGAGGCGCGCTCGCGCGGCTACACGCCGGGGCGGTTCAGTTTTAATGTCAAAGGTGGCCGCTGTGAGGCTTGCCAAGGCGATGGCGTCACCAAAGTTGAGATGCACTTTTTGCCGGATATCTATGTCGCCTGCGACGTCTGCCAGGGCAAACGCTACAACCGCGAAACCTTAGATGTCACCTACAAAGCCAAAAACATCCATCAGATACTCGATATGACCATTGAGGACGCCCGCGAATTCTTCGATGCCGTGCCCGCTATTGCCCGCAAGCTGCAAACTCTTATCGATGTCGGCCTCTCCTATATTAAGCTCGGTCAATCGGCCACCACACTCTCGGGTGGTGAAGCGCAACGGATTAAACTCTCCCGCGAGCTCTCTAAACGCGATACCGGAAAAACCCTCTATATCCTTGACGAGCCGACCACCGGGCTGCACTTTCACGATATTGAGCAGCTGTTGGCGGTACTCCACAGGCTGCGCGACCACGGCAACACCGTGGTGGTGATTGAGCACAATTTGGATGTCATAAAAACTGCCGACCACATTGTCGATCTCGGCCCCGAGGGCGGATCCGGCGGTGGCCAAATACTCGCAGCCGGCACCCCCGAAGAGATTGCTGCAGTAACCGAATCGCACACCGGCAGATTCCTTAAACCCCTCCTAAAATAGGGCATCTGGGTGCTGGGGTGCGACAATTTGTCGCATTCCCGGCACTGCCCTGCTCTCTTAAAATAGCGGCTGATTTAGACAACTACGCTATTTAAAGGAGCATCATGAAGCCGTTTATTCAGCTTACTCTAGCCGCTGCCATCTCTCAGCTAGCGACAACTGCCGCCGCCGATCACAGCCACAGCGAGCGACAAAACCGCGAAATAAACGATATCGTTGTCTCCAGCCCGCTAATGCCAATGCCGCACAGCGACCACACGCTCAACCAAGAGAGTCTCAAGCAGCGTCAAGTTGCCGCCACTGACAGCGCCGCACTACTGAACAAATTACCCGGCATTTCGAGCAGCAGCGCCGGCGGTGTTTCGAGCCTGCCACAGCTGCGCGGACTCGGCGATGATCGGGTAAAAATAGAACTGAACGGCGTCAGCTTGATCTCGGCGTGTGGCAACCACATGAACCCGCCGCTCTCCTACACAGATCCCAGCCAGATTGAGGAACTCGCAGTCTTTGTCGGCGTGACACCAGTAGCTGTGGGTGGCGACAGCATTGCCGGTACCATTGTGGTGCGCAGCGCAGCGCCCGAATTTGCTAAAACTGAACAATGGATCAATAGCGGCAGTGTGAGCAGCTACTACCGCAGCAACGGCGACGGACACGGTCTCAACGTCGGTGTCACTGCCGCCAACCAAACACTTGTTGTGCGCTACGAGGGCAGTCTCGCTACAGCCAATAACTACCGCTCGGCAGAGGATTTTAAAGCCGCAGGCAGTGCCGCTAGCGACCGCGGTTTTCTAGCTGCAGATGAGGTCGGTTCAACTGCCTTTGAAAGCCACAACCACGCGCTGCGCATAGACACTAACGGCGACCAACATCGCTTTGGTTTGGATATCGGCTATCAGCACATACCCTTTCAGGGTTTTGCCAACCAGCGCATGGATATGCTCGACAACACCAGTTATCGCGCTGCGCTGCGTCACAGTGGTGACTACAGTTGGGGCAGTGTCAACAGCCGCCTCTACTGGGAGAACACCGAACATCTGATGAACTTTGGGCCCGACAAACAATACCTCTACGGCACTGCCAGCGGTATGCCAATGGAAACTGAGGGCACCAGCCTCGGCCTAGCTGTCGATATAGACTATCAACTCAGCGCTGAGCAGATATTGCGCTACGGTGTTGAGCTGCAACGCTACCAGCTAGACGACTGGTGGGAAGCCTCTGGCGGCATGATGATGGCACCCGATACCTTTTGGAATATTCGCAATGGCCAGCGCGATCGCGATGCGGTGTTTGCCGAGCTGCAGAGCCGCCACAGCCAACAGTTAAGCAGTTTGATCGGCCTGCGCTACGAGCAGGTGACCAGCTCCGCGGGTGAGGTGCAGGGTTATAACGCTATGTACGCGAGCGATGCTTCAGCTTTTAATAGTCTCGATCGCACGCAAAGCGACGACAACATCGACTTTAGTGCCCAGCTGACTTACATCATCGCCCCCGGCAGTGAGATCGATTTGGGTGCCGCGCGCAAAGTGCGCTCACCCAACCTCTATGAGCGCTACAGCTGGAGCCGCAACGGCATGGCAATGCGCATGATCAACACCGTCGGCGATGGCAACGGCTATACAGGCAATGTCAATTTGGCACCTGAAACAGCGCACTCACTGACTGTCGATTGGCGCTGGTTTGACAGCGAAAAACAGCAGTGGGCACTCACGGTGTCGCCCTTTTATACCCTGGTCGACGACTATATCGACGCCACCTTGTGCACTGCACCTAGCTGCGACAACAGCGGCGACTTCCGCTATCTGCAATACGCCAATGAGGATGCCCGCCTTTGGGGCTTAGATATCTCTGCACAGCGCGATCTGGGCGGTGAGAAACTTGGCCATTGGGAGGCCAGCGCTGCGCTGAGTTATATCAATGCTGAGCGCCGCGACGATGGCCACACGCTCTACAACACTTTGCCACTGACGGCTCAGCTAACCCTCACCCAACACTGGGGCGATTGGACCAACAGTGTCGAGTGGCAATTGGTGGCGGCCAAGGATGACGGCTCACTGCTGCGCAACGAAATAGAGACCGCCGGTTACGGCCTAGTTACTCTGCGCAGCTCGTGGAGCCAAAGCAAGCTGCGCTTGGATGTGGGCGTTGAGAACCTCTTCGACCAAAGCTATGCGCTCGCTCAAGGGGGTGCCTATACCGGCCAGGGTGCCACCATGAGCGCCAGCGGTGTAGCGTGGGGCGTTGCGCTACCCGGCCCAGGCCGCTCGCTCTATTTGGCGGCCAACTACAGCTGGTAAGCGCGGCGACGCTCTAAATAGTCGGCGACGATGGCATCCATCGGCGCCGACTCATAGGGGCGCAGCCCACCCAGAGCAATATACTTCTTACCGCGCCCGACAATATCGCCCTGCTCGACGATAGCAAAGTTAAAGATCACTTGGCCGCGGCGACCTTCAACACTGATAGTTGCCTCTTGCATCTCTAATTGCGGCGCACTGAAGTCAAAGTGGTCCAGCTCAAAATCCATCCCCTCATACATCACTAACGGCCGCTCGGGATTGATCATCACCTGCTGTTGCTGCAGCAGAGGCATTAAAATAGCGGGGAAATTCTGGCCAGAAAAGCTCACATAAGCCGCTACTAGCTGATTAATCATTGTCGATTCACGACTGCATTCGCCGCTGGTAGTGGCACTCATAGCGATTTTTTCGCGGCTGTCGATGAGCTTAATGTGTTGCTCGCCATCCGCGATTGTTTGGGCCACCGAAAGTGGGCTGTCTGCTGCTACCGCGGCAGAAAAGTTAAAGGCCATACTGCGATAGAGGCCAAACTGATTGAGAATAAGCCCAAATAGCAGATCCCCAGGAACCACAAAACGGCGGTTATCAGCATCGTGTAGAGGGTTAAAATCGTTGGCGTGATGCTTGGCAAAGTGGCTGCCTTGCGCTGCGCTAATCAACCAGCGATGTTCGCTATCGGTAGTGTAAAAATCGTCAAATTTAATCACGGCAGGTCAGCCTCCAACTCTTCACTCAAATCTAAAGGCTCATACTCTTCACCGACCAGCTCTTCGTCCCAGTTAACTCCCACCAGCACCACATCGCCGTGCAGACCGGGCAACCAGTCATCGAGAAACTCTTCGAGATCTATTGCCACAGGCGCGTAAACCGCCCACTCACCATTGCACAGAGCCTCTGCCAGACGCCGATCAGACCAGAACGGCATTACCTCTACTTCGGTGCTGCGCTCGGAGTCGACTAGCGCCCAGTCGCCCTCAGATGTGGCCAGCCCCCAGACAACCCCGGACTCTATTGCCTCGACAACAAAACGATCTAGGTTCTCTTCGTAGTCGTCGGCTAAAGGCTGCAATGGTTCATTCATAAAATTTGGCTCGGCAGTAAATAAAGCGGTATTTTACCCTGTATTGCGCAGAGATATTAGCCGCTATCTCACGGTTGAGTTCTGCTACTCTAGAGCGGTGAGCCACTCTGCGCACAACTGACAACAACTACTCAGATACGAGGTAAGCCAATGCAACTCGAAAAATCTCTTCTAGAAGATCTTGCGCTGTTAATGCAGTTCCCAGACAGCACCGGCTTGACCGGCCTAAAAGTACACAGCGATGCCAGCGGTGAAAGTATTGCCGCGGCACAACGACTCCACAGCAAAGGTTTAACCACCCAGAGTGATGGCGGCTACTTGACGCCGTTTGGCCATGAAGCGCGCGAGCTCGGCGATAAACTGCTGGCAATCCTCAGCTAGCGGCCAAGCGCCGGTAGTAACTGCGCAGCCAGCCGTAAGCGCAGATACCCACCAAAACATTGGCACTGGCACTGGCGACAAACAGACCGCTGATACCCAGCTCAGTTTGCAGAAGCCACGCCAGCGGCAGATAGACGCCAATAACCCGCGCGACTGAAATCACCGTTGCCGGCAGCGGGCGACCGAGCCCGTTGAACGAGGCGTTGGCAGCCATCACTAAGCCGTAGCAGCCGTAACTGATCGGAACAATCCGCAAATAGCTGACAGCTACCGCAGCAGTTTCGGGTGCACTAGTGAACGCAGCGACTAACCACGGTGCCGTCATATAGAGCAACGCGGCGATCACCAAACCTATGGCGAGCGCATAGCGCAACGACCAACGCAAAGATTGCTGCAGGCGGCCATAAGCAGCCGCGCCGAGGTTCTGTCCACAAAAGCCACCAATCACCGCCGAGAGGGCGTAAAAAGCAATTAGAGCCAAGGGTTCTATGCGCACGGCGATACCAAACCCGGCAACGGCGTAGTCGCCGTAACTGGCGATCATCACCAACACCAAACCGCTGGCAAAGGGAATAATCATATTGGTGGCCATCGCTGGGATACCAATATGTGAAATTTCGCGCAAAGATTGACGCAGTGGCGCCAGCTCAGCAAACGGATTAACCAATAAATTTTGGCCGACAAAGTAGCGCAACGCAATGACTACGCCGATAGCGCGCGACAGTAGTGTCGCCCAAGCGGCACCCTGTAGCTCTAAGCGCGGCGCGCCGAGCAAGCCAAATATCAGAATCGGATCGAGAGCAATATTAACCACTGCGCCGGCAATCATCAGTTTGCCAACCAGTGAGGCATCGCCCATAGCGCGCATAATAGAAGTCGCCACCATCGGCACCACCATAGCGAACGTGCCCCACAACCACAGCACCATGTAGTCGCTAATCAGCGGCAGTAGTTCGCGGCTGGCACCTAGCATCAGAAAGAGTGGCTCGAGAAAATAGAGCCCAGCAGCGGTCACCAGCAACGATATTCCTGTAGCGACAAGTAGACAATCGCTAATAAGCCGTTTGGCGCGCAGCTTGTCACCGCGGCCAATAGCTCGCGCTACACACGAGGAGGCAGCCGCGCCCAGGCCAATGGCGATACTGCTGACCATCATTGCCACTGGAAAAGTAAAACTCATCGCCGCCAGCTCTTGCACGCCGAGCTGGGCGACAAAAAAAGTATCCACAGCGTTGTAAGACATCAGCGCAAAGATGCCCGCAATCATCGGCAGCGAGAGTTTAAACAGCAACTTGCCGACGTCGCCCTCGACCAATCGAGCATTGAGTGCCTGGAGTTCTGCCATAGATTATCTGCTTTTCGAAACGCTGCGGTTGCTAGATGAGCCGGCGAGTATAGCGGTTTATCAGCCGCGCTGTCGTGCTAACATAGCTGTTGTTATCTGCCGTACCAACGCGGCCCAAGTAAGCGCAGTGAGCATGCCCGTGAAAACAACCACAACCAACAGCCGCGTTAATGTTGCTGATATGAGCAGTAATTTGCAGCGCCTCTCAACGATTCGCGCAGTGGTACTAGCTGGCCAACTCTCCGCCCTGCTCTATTTTAGCGCTGTGCGGCCACTCGGCCTGCCGACTGCAGAGCTGGCACTGCTGCTATTTGTATTTGCCTTAATCACTCTACAGGGCTGGTGGCGCCAGTGGCGCAGCGCTATCAGTAGTCGTGAGTTTTTCGCCAATCTAATGGCCGATTCTACTCTGTTTACGCTGCTGCTCTACTTTAGCGGCGGCGCTTCAAACCCGTTTATCTCTTACTACTTGATCCCTATCACCATCGCCGCAATCACCTTATCGGGGCGGCTTACCGCTGCAATCACGCTGTTTGCCCTGCTCAGTTACAGTGTGCTGCTGGAGATTCATGTACCCATAGAGGCGCTCTCTATCTCATCACAAAGCGGCCACGCGGGTCATGCCGCCCAGGGTGGCGCCAACCTGCACATTATTGGTATGTGGGTTAACTTTGCGCTTAGCGCATCCATTATTGGTTACTATATTTCGCGTATGGCTGCGACTGTGCGCGAGCAGCAAAAACGCCTTGAACAACAGCGCGCCGATCAACTGCGCAGCGACCAGCTCAATGCCATTGGCCTACTTGCGGCAGGGACTGCGCACGAGCTGGGCACCCCACTAAACACCATGCGCATTGTTCTCGATGAACTGCGTGAGCCCAGTACAATCCCAGCACCCAGCGACATTGATCTCCTCAGCCAGCAAGTTGGCCAATGCCAAGATATTTTGCGCAGTTTGGTCGATACCGCGCGCCAAGCTACAGACCCTTCGCCACATAGCGTTGCGGTCACTGCACACTTATATAAACTCATCGAACGCTGGCAGCTACTGCGCCCTGGTGTCAGTGTGGCCTGCGAGCTCGCTATCGCGGATACGCTACAAGCGCGCATGCACCCGGCTATCGATCAGGCGATTATCAACTTACTCAACAACGCTGCCGATGCCAGCCCTGAACAAGTCTCTATCAGTGCATCTGAAAGTAACCAGCAGCTGACAATTGCGGTGCAGGACAGCGGCCCTGGGATCAATTCCCACGGTGCAGGGGACAGCCATGGCCTGGGTATTGGTCTCACCTTAACTCAGGCAACGGTGGAGCGCTTTGGCGGGCAACTCGAGCTGCAAAGCCTCAGAGAAGGTGGCAGTTTGGCGCTGCTCTTTCTGCCATTAGTTGACGGAGAGCCATCTTGAACTATCTGATAGTCGATGACGACCCGGCCTTTACCCATGTACTGGGGCGCGCGCTGGAGCGGCGCAATAACTCGGTGGCAATTGCTCACGATGGTAAAGAACTAGAAGCACTGTTGCGCAGCGCTCAATGTGGCGAAGTGCAGCGAATAATTTTGGATCTAAAACTCAAAAACGAGAGCGGGCTAACCCTGCTGCCACTGTTGTGCGAACAGCTGCCCTCTGCGGAAGTGGTGGTGTTGACCGGCTATTCGAGCATATCGACAGCGGTAGAGGCGATTAAACGCGGGGCGCGCGACTACCTGTGCAAACCGGCTGGTGTCGAAGAGATTGTGGCTGCCTTTAGCGGCCAACCGACCAATGGCGCCACGAATGTAGGAGAGCTAGACACACTGCCTTCTGTCGAGCGGCTAGAATGGGAGCATATTCAGCGCGTGTTAACTGAAAACCAGGGGAATGTATCTGCTACCGCCAGAGCACTGGGCATGCATCGACGCACCTTGCAGCGCAAACTGGCCAAACGGCCGGTGCGCCGCTAAAGAGTGTACTTAGGCGGTGAGGTTTGCCGCCATGAAACTCTGTACTGTACCGATCTCATGCTCTAGTACTGTAAAGCGCTCTTCGCGCTCCCAAAGGTCTGCCATGTGCGCAGGCAGATCGGGCTCTTTATCGTAACCTGCGGCGTGTACCGCATCGGCAAACTTAGCCGGGTGTGCAGTGGCCAGCGTCACCATCGGGGTAGTACTGTTGGTGCGGCATGCTCGCGCCGCTGCCAGACCGATGGCTGTGTGTGGGTCGAGTAGGTAACCACTGTCAGCCCAGACTTGGCGAATGGTCTCCACCATACCGGCATCGTCGGTGCGGTAGCTGCTGAACAGTTCGCGCGCCTTGGCTAGCGCTTCTTCGCTCAAATTCATCTGACCCGCTTTGGCCTCTGCCATCAGCGCAGCAATTTTATCGCCATCGCGATCGTAAAGATCGAACAGCAGGCGCTCGAAGTTACTCGAGATCATGATATCCATACTCGGCGCCAAGCTCTGCTGCAGCTCGTGGGTAGTGTGATCATTGGCACTGATACAGCGGTGTAAGATGTCATTTTGGTTGGTAGCAATCACCAGCTGCTCTACAGGTAGACCCATGCGCTGAGCGAGATAACCGGCAAAAATATCGCCAAAGTTACCGGTCGGCACCGAAAATGAGACAGGGCGCTGTGGCGCACCCAGCGCCAAACCGGCCCAAAAATAGTAGACAATTTGCGCCATAATGCGCGCCCAGTTAATCGAGTTAACGGCGGCTAATTGGCGCCCTTTGGGCAGGAAAGATTGGTCGGCAAAGCTCGCTTTAACCATGTTCTGACAGTCGTCAAAATTACCCTATAAAGCAATATTGTGGACATTGTCGGCGAGCACTGTTGTCATCTGACGGCGCTGTACAGCAGAGACGCGATTGTGTGGATGAAGAATAAAGATATCCAAATTTTTGCACTGCTTACAGCCCTCAATAGCAGCCGAACCGGTATCTCCAGAGGTCGCCCCCATAATCACTACACGCTGATTACGCTTGGCCAAAATGTAGTCGAGCAGATTGCCCAAAAATTGCAGAGCAAAGTCTTTAAACGCCAGTGTTGGACCGTGAAAGAGTTCTAAAATCCACTCGTTGTGGCCGCTCTGTACCAAAGGCGCGATCGCCTCGTGGCGGAAACTGCCGTAAGAGCGATCAATGAGTTCTTTGAGAGCGGCCTCGGGGATCTCGCCATCGACAAACGGCGCTATCACCTTGAGAGCCAGCTCGGGGTAGCTCAAGCCACTCCAGCTGGCTATTTCTTCGCGGCTAAACTGTGGCAGAGTCTCTGGTACAAACAGACCGCCATCAGGTGCCAGGCCGGTCATTACCACTTCTTCAAAGCTGTGCGGTGCGGTAGCACCGCGGGTGCTGATAAATTTCATTTACTGGTCCAGGTGTTCTACGCGGATGGAGGTGACCGTGTCGCGCACAGTATCGAGCGCTTCGATGGCGGCCACGGCCCCTTCGAGCTGCTGCTCTTTGGTGACATCAGTGAGAATTATAACATCAACGAACTCTTCACCCGCGGGCTGTTCGCGCTGAATGATCGCCTCGATACTCACCCCCGAGTCGCCCATAATTTTAGTCACAGAAGAGAGTACGCCGGGCTTGTCCAGCGCAGCAAAGCGAATGTAAAAAGCCGTATCTATCTGTTCGATCGACAACATCGGCTGCTCGACCAACTGGGCAACCGGCACACCCAGTGCTGGCGGCCAGTTCTCGGGCTTACAGCTAATGCGTCGCGCGACATCGACCAAATCCCCTACCACTGAAGAGGCGGTTGGCAGTGCGCCAGCACCGGCACCGGAATAGAGCGTTGTACCGAGAGCATCAGAGTTGACCATGACAGCGTTAAGCACGCCATCGACCCCAGATATCAGGCTAGTGTGCGGAACCAGTGTGGGGTGCACGCGCAGCTCAACACCCTCTGCTGTCTGGCGAGCAATACCCAGGTGCTTAATTTTATAGCCCAGCTCGTCCGCATAGGCGACATCGAGTGGCTCTAATTTAGTGATCCCTTCGCTGTAGAGTCCCTCTAAAGAGAGCGGCAGTGCAAAGCCGAGCGAGGCGAGGATAACCAGTTTGTGAGCGGCATCAATGCCCTCAATATCAAAAGTGGGATCGGCTTCTGCATAGCCTTTAGCTTGAGCGTCGGCCAGCAGTTGATCAAAGGGCGTGCCTTTGGCCGCCATCTCAGAGAGTATAAAGTTGGTGGTGCCATTGATAATGCCGGCAATCCAGTTGATCTTGTTGCCCGCCAAGCCCTCGCGCAGAGCTTTAATGATCGGAATACCGCCGGCCACAGCTGCCTCGTACCCTACCATCACCCCGGCCTTGGCGGCGGCGGCAAAAATTTCACCACCGTGTTCCGCAATAAGAGCTTTGTTGGCAGTCACCACATGTTTGCCATTGGCAATTGCACCCATCACCAAGTCATAGGCAACCGTAGTGCCGCCAATCAGCTCGACAACAACATCGATTTCTGGGTTGGCTGGCACCGCAAAGATATCGGCATTGACGTCTATATCCTGCGTATCGCAGGCTGGATTGGGACGCCTTGCACCGATTTGACTGACAACAATTTCACACTGCGCGCGGCTGGCTATCAGCGCTGCGTTGTCGCGCAACAAATTGACGGTGCCACTGCCGACAGTACCGAGACCACACACGCCTACATTGATTTTACGCAAGGTAACTCCCTGAATGGAAAAGAAAAAGGGCGACAACATTACTCATCGTCATAGCCCGTGTCAATCGCGCTTGTGGACGCTTTGGCTAGTCGAGACCCAGCATGGCAGCAAACGAGGCCGCGGGCTGATAACCCGGCACCATTGAACCATCTTCGAGCACAATTGCAGGGGTGCCGTTGACCCCCATCATGCCACCCATGGCATAGTGCGCAGCCACCGGGTTGTCACTGCAGACATTAGTGGGTAGCTTCTCGCCCGCCTTGAGCGCCGTGAGCGCTGCATTGGGATCTTCAGCGCACCAAGCGGTAGCGATTTTGCGGAAAGATTCAGAACCGACACCAGCGCGCGGGTACGCGAGGTAGCGCACCTCGATACCGTAACTGAGTAGCTCATCAAGCTCGCGGTGCAACTTGCGACAGTAGCCGCAATCAATATCAGTAAATACTGTAATTACCGCGCGGCTCGGACCCGTCGGGCGGTAGATAATCATACTGCTGGGGTCGATAGCAGCTAATCGCACCGCGCGCTCAGCGTTGAGCCGCACAGCGGCCACATCGACGAAACTTCCCTTCTCTACGCGGAAGAGAGAGCCATCAAAAAAGTGTTCGCCGTCTGCTGAAACATACAGCACCGGGCCATTGACTACTTGCACCTCATAAAGACCGGCGACCGGTGCAGGGCCAATAATTTTCAACTCGAGATCGGGGCGCACAGACTCGATACCTGAGGTAATCGCATCGCGCTGCGATGCACTGAGGGGCAGCGCGGCGGTGGTCTGAACCAGCAATAAACCGGCCAAAAGAGAGAACAAAAGTTTCAAGAGAACACCTCATTTGCCCCGAAATAAACTGGGCTGCAACAAAATAATGCTGCCAGTTTACTTCACCACCACGAGAAGTCTAGGCCGCATTACAGTTGAGGTTTGGGCCTATTGCGCAACCTGCTTGGAACTCAACACTTTGACTTGCTGACCCGCCCGCAAACGCTCTGCACCACGCACGACAACGCGATCGTTTGGGTTGAGTATTGTCGTCCCCATGGGTTGTACAGCAACATAGTCAGCTTGACCAAAACCCAATTTGACCGGCATCTTAATCACTCTTTGTTGCTCATCTAGCAGCGCGATCGAGCTCTCTCCTTCGCGCAAAATCAGTGCATCGCGCGGCACTGTCAGCGCCTGCTGCGGGGCGCCGCGAGCGAGCAATACACGCACCGGCTCACCCACTACCCAGCGCTCACCATCCAGCTTTACCCGCACTTCAATCAACCGAGAGACCCTGTCGGCGACAGCCACTACCCGGCTCACCGTGGCTAGCTGCTCAAAGTACTCACCACTGGCAAGCACTTGCGCGCCGGTCTTGGTGTAACGCAGAGTCGCTGCGGGGGCCAATACCGCACCTTCGAGCTCTGTGGTGCTAACCAAACGCCCCGCCGACTGCCCTGCAGTGACATACTCTCCGGTCTCTACTAAGCGCTCAGCGACAACCCCGGCAAATGGTGCAACAACATCGCAACGCTCGAGAGCTAGGTCAGTTTTGGCTAGCTGCACTTGAGCGGCGATGAGCTGCTGTTCCACCACATTGCGATCAGCGTGCAAGCGGTCGAGTTCTTGCTGGGAGCTACTGTCGCGCTCACGCAGCTGCGATAGGCGAGCCAACTGTTTATCTAAATAATCTTGCTGAGCTTGCAGGCGGGCTATGGCAGCAGTGTCGAGCTGTCGCTGCAGATTGAGATCGGCCCTGTCTAGGCGCAGCAGTGGCTCCCCTGCTTGTAACTGTGCACCTAGTTCAGCGCTCCAAACGACCCGGCCCGAGCTTTGTGCGGCGACTTCGGCGTCGAAGCGGCTCACGACACTGCCAATCGCCGTATAAGCCGGCGCTACATCGCGCAGTGTCACACGGCTCACCTCGACTGCCGGCAGCGACTGCGCCGAGCTGTTTTCTACACCAGCCACTAGACCCAGTAATAGCGCACCAAGGACCATCAAATGCGGCGATTTTTTTTGCTCTGTTAACAAGGACAACATAGTTCTCTCTCAGGATTCATCTGTAGCTGGATTGGCCTGCTCACCTAAACGCAGCAGGGCCGGCAGCAACAATAGGGTAAACAGCGCGCTGACACTCATACCGCCGACTATGACTGCGGCCATACCGCGGTAGATTATTGAACCGACTCCGGGCATTAACAGCAGCGGCAACATTCCAAACAAGCTGGTCAGGGTGCTCATAAAAATTGGCCGCAAGCGCAGCAGAAGCGCGCTTTGGACCGCTGTGCGTCGGCTAGCTCCATCGCGCTCAGCCTGACGTGTCTGGTGGACCAATAAAATAGCATTGTTGACCACCAAGCCGAGCAAGATCACAAAACCGATCATAGTTAACAGGTCGAGCGGGGCAAAACTGAACAGGTTGAGCAACTGCAGCGTCAAGATTGAACCGACCATTGCCAATGGCAGTGCGATTATTACTAGCAAACCGTCCCGCAATGAGCGGAACAGGGCGCTAATCAGTAACAACAGCACCAAAAGTGCGACTAAAAAGTTGCTGCCCAGTGTCGCTGTGGCGCGCTGCAAATCATCGGCTGAGCCACCGTAGGCAACTGTGCCATCACTGGGCATCAACTCGGCAATGGCCGGCTCTACTTGGTCTTTAAGAATCTCCAGTGCATGCTCAAGCGTCATCGCTGGCGGTGGGACCACTTCGAGAATTTTAGTCCGGCGGCTATCTATCCTGACGATGGTGTTGGGGCCAACAGCGCGGTTTATCTCTACCAACTCGCTGAGCGGTACTACACCGGCCGCGGGGGTCGCCAACGGCAGTTGGGAGAACTGGTCGGGGTTATCCCAGACGCGGCTGCGCAACAAGATATCAACCTGGTGCTCGCCATCGAAATAATTGCCGACAAACAGTCCATCACCCAGGGCCCGGGTCACTAAACTCAGGTCGCTGCGCGACCACCCCGCCTCATGAATACGACTGTCGCGAGGGCGCAGACGCAATTCGGGGTCTGAGTCGACCAGCTCTGCCAGCGGGCGCACTTGGACGCCGGGCATCACTTGCTCCAACACTTGCTTAGCTTTCATTGCAGCAGCACTGGTGGCGTCGGAGTCGCGCCCTTGAATATACATCGGTATACCGCGCACGCCGCCAAATGCACCAAACAGATCATCTTGGCGAACAAATGCCTGCAGATCGGGGATATCGGCAACGATATCGCGGCGCACAATCTCTTGGAGTTCTTCCACCCGGTTTTGATCGACGGCTCTCACACCGAGCCGACCACCCTGCCCATAGATAAGAATGTAGTAATTTTTTAGTGCGGGCTGTTTCTCACCATTCATATAGGGTGCAAGCCGCTGCTCAAGCACGGCCACCACATCGCGCTCTAATGAACCTTTTGAGGCACCTGGTGGCAGCCGAAATACGGCGTCGATGGCATCGCGTTTGACCGGCGGCAAATAGTCGCGCTCTGGCAGCAGTGTCACTGTCACAAATATCGGCAAAAGACTGAGCAGCGCGATTAATCGATAGCGCTGCTTTGATGTCTCTGTGAGGCGCAAAATTATATCGGCCATTTTGCGCCACAAGGGGGCAAAGTGATCTGGCGCCGGTGCGCCATCTAACCAATAGCGGGTAGCTAACGGAACCAAAGTCACAGCAATTAGTAGCGATACCGTCACCGCTACCGCGATAGTTAGCGCCAAGTCACCAAACAGTTGGCCCTCGACCTCCTGCATAAAGAGTACCGGTAAAAAAATAATCACCGTGGTAGCCGTTGAGGCGAGCAGCGCGCCCCAGACACGGCCAGCGCCCTCTAGAGCCGCATTGTCGGCACCTATACCGCGCTCGCGCTGGCGGACAATGCTCTCCAACACAACGATGGCAGCATCCACCACCATGCCAACAGCAAAGGCTAAACCCGCCAACGAGATGACATTGAGTGTGCGACCAGTCAGTTTGAGAACTATGAAAGTGCTCAGTAGAGAGAGCGGGATCGCTGCAGCAACGATCAGCGTGGCACGCCAGCGGCGGAAAAACAGCCACAACCCGCCAATCGCCAGCAGTACGCCTATCACTAAATTGCTCGATACCAACTGTATGGCGCGGTGGATAAACACTGAGGGATCAAACGATTGAACAATGCGCAGCCCCTGCGGCTCGAGAGTTTCATTATTGAGCTTGGCAATGCGACGCTTGACCTCGGCGAGTGTCGAAAGCAGATTAGCCTCGGGCCTGCGATTCACCATAAAACCGATTGCGGGGTTGCCGTTCTGACGGAAGATACCGACATCATCTGGCACCTGGGTTGAAATAGCGGCGATATCGTTGAGATAAACGGGTCGACCGTCGCGCCAATCAACAACCATCTTACCCAGCTCTTCTAGCTCATAACGGCCCTCTAGGCGCAGCATATAGCGGCGCCGACCGACATCGACAAAACCGCCAGCGCTGTCGTTTGAGGCACCTATCAAGCCGGCAACACGTGGGATTTGAATACCTAGTTGGGCTGCAGCATAGGGGTCGAATTCAACGATAAGCCGCTCTTTGTAACGCCCTCCGGCACCTAATTCGACTCCCGAAACCCCTGGAACGGCTTCAATCAGTGGCTCTATCTGTGAATCCATTAACGGCAAGTAACTTTCAATATCGGTGTTGTTGCCTTCCAAACGCTGCAAAAAGAACCAGCTCAACAGGGGTGCCGCACCACCCGCGCCACCGAGGTGGACAGTCGGCGGTTTGACGTTGCGCGGCAGCGCAGGCAGCCGATTGAGTCGGCTTATCACTTCAATGAGCGACTGCTGCATGTCGGTGCCAAGTGCAAAAGTCAGTGTCACTCGCGCTCTGCCCGCGGCGGCGCGGCCGTTCATTTCGACAACACCAGAGAGCCCCTCTAGAACCTCTTCTATCGGTTCAATGAGCTCTGCCTCTACTTCGCGCGGCGAGGCGGCGCGCCAGTCGGCCTGCACTGTGATAATCGGGTCGTCAATATTGGGGAACAGCTGCACGGGCAGATTGGCCAGGCTCACCATGCCAAGCAGCACAATGAGCACCACAGCCACTAGAACGGCGGCGGGATTGGCGAGTGCAGCGTGGGTGATTTTCATACGGACTCTTCAGGGCAGATTAACAGGCACAGGGTTCTGCTTGGGATGCGCTATTGTGCGCTGAATTGGAACAACAAAAAAGCGACCCTAAGGTCGCCTTGACGTACGCACGGACGATGCATTAAGACTTAGATAGCTTCTTGACCTGTTTCGCCTGTACGGATGCGAATTACCTCTTCTAAATTGGTAATGAATATTTTGCCATCACCAATTTTTCCAGTCGCTGCAGACTTTGTAACCGCTTCGACGACACTGTCGACAAGGTCATCGCCAATGGCAATTTCCAGCTTCACTTTAGGCAGAAAATCCACCACATACTCAGCACCGCGGTAGAGCTCAGTGTGGCCTTTCTGACGACCAAAGCCTTTTACTTCGCTGACAGTAATGCCCTGAACACCGATATCAGCAAGCGCTTCGCGCACGTCATCGAGTTTAAATGGTTTGATAACAGCAGTAATCAATTTCATGGTTGACCTTTAGTTCTTCAATTTCAGATAAGAGTTTATGCAAACCCGCAACAAACAACAACTGCTTCAATAGAACGAAAAAAACCGGCCGCAATCACTGCGGCCGGTTTTACACCCTGTTATTGTTCGGCTGTTATTTGCCGGCGACAAACTCGGGGTAGGCATCGATACCACATTCAGAGATATCTACACCTTCGTACTCTTCTTGTTCAGAGACTCGGATACCCATAGTCGCTTTGAGAATCATCCAGACAATACCGCTGGTGACAAAGGTCCAAGCGAAGATGGTCACAATGCCCAGCAACTGGCCAGAGAGCGTAGCCGAATCGTTGCCCGACAGGCAGACCGCCAACAGGCCCCAGATACCAGCAACACCGTGTACTGAGATAGCACCGACAGGATCATCGATACGCACTTTGTCCATCAGCAGCACCGAGAAGACCACTATCAAGCCACCAACAGCACCGACGAGAGTGGCCGACAGTGCATCCCAAGCCAATGGCTCAGCAGTGATCGACACCAAACCTGCCAAAGCACCGTTAACCGCCATAGTGAGATCCGCTTTGCCGAACTTGAAGTGTGCGACGATCAGTGCCGCCAGCAGGCCACCACACGCTGCGGCGTTGGTGTTAACAAACACATCTGCCACTGCGTTGGCTTCGCCAATATCAGAGACTTTAAGCTCTGAACCGCCGTTAAAGCCGAACCAACCCATCCATAAGATGAACATACCAATTGCAGCCAGAGGCATGTTGGCACCGGGGATAGCTTTTACGCTGCCATCTTTGCCGTACTTACCTTTGCGCGCACCCAGCAGCAGTACCCCTGAGAGTGCTGCAGCAGCACCACACAAATGCACAACACCAGAACCGGCAAAGTCTTGGAAACCAGCTGCGTCAAGGAAACCGCCGCCCCATTTCCACATGCCTTGCATCGGGTAGATAAAGCCAGTCATCACTACGGCGAAGGCTAAAAACGCCCACAGCTTCATGCGCTCGGCAACCGCACCGGAGACAATCGACATCGCCGTGGCAACAAATACCACTTGGAAGAAGAAGTCAGAGGCACCTGAGTAATAGGTATCGCCATTACTGGCCAGCACTTCTTCGGCGGTCGCATTGGCAATAGAGTTGCCAAACCAAGCATCAGGCAAGAAGCCAGCGGCACTGCCACCGTACATAATGGTGTAACCCATCAGTAGATACATGGTACAAGCAATCGCAAACAAAGCGACGTTTTTAGTGAGGATTTCGGTGGTGTTCTTACTGCGCACCAGGCCGGCTTCGAGCATGGCAAAACCGGCTGCCATCCACATAACTAATGCACCGGAGACCAAAAAATAAAAGGTATCTAGCGCATATTTGACTTCAATGATATCGGGACTCATTTAGATCTCTCCTTAGGCTGTGGTTATACCGCTTCCGCGCCGGTTTCACCGGTGCGGATGCGGACAACTTCTTCGAGCGACGAGATAAAGATCTTGCCGTCACCAATTTTGCCGGTGCGCGCAGCTTCGCTGATCGCCTCGACTGCCTGATCAACCATGCCGTCATCCAGAGCAATTTCCAGCTTAACTTTAGGCAGGAAGTCGACTACATATTCAGCGCCGCGATAGAGCTCGGTGTGGCCTTTTTGGCGACCGAAACCTTTCACTTCACTGACGGTCACTCCGGTGACGCCCATCTCGCTGAGGGCCTCGCGGACCTCATCGAGCTTGAACGGTTTAATAACTGCTGTAATCAATTTCATCTACGTTCTCCTTAACTGGCTGAACTTAAAGTGACTTGGACAGGGTGAGCACCACGCTGCCGTCACAGAGATCGTCGCCACCAAAGCACTCATCTGTGCTGAGGTCGGTATCGATATAAGAGAGGCTTAGATCCAAACCTTCGAATGAGGTGCTGACACCGACGGAGTAATCCATGTAGTCAGGTGTGCCAAATGCCTCTTCATCATCGATAGCGTTATCGCCTAAGTGCAGATCTAGGCTGTAGCTTTCGCTCAGCGCGTAGCTGTAATCCACATAGAGATAAGTGAAGTCGCCAGTGCCGGCGAAGTAGTCGTCTGAGTAAGCAAAACCGAAGGTGACATCAGCGACACCGATACTGCCGTAGATTTCGTTGTAGTCCAGATCGCCAGTCTCTTCGTTGGGGTAGGTGTACGCGAGCAGACCCACGTCATAGCTGACTGACTCGCTGAACTCGCCACCGTAGCCGGCGTAGTAGTCCAGCTCCAAGCCATTACCCCAGTCTTCAATGCTTGAACCCCAAGTACCGACATAGAAGCCGTTGTCAAAAGCGACATCAAAACCACCCGAGATCGCTTCGCCATCACTTTGGCTGATACCGCGGAATTTGTAATCTGTACCCAGTGCAATGTTTCCAGACACTTCAGCGGCAATAGCGGCTGTAGTTGCAGTCATAGCCATAGCGCCGAGGGTAAGTGAACCGATAGCTAATGCGATTGAGGTCTTTTTCATGGTGTTTCTCCGTACAGGTTTAGTTGTGGTTAGGCGTTAATTTGTTTGCCTGCCATACACTATGCATAACCCGTGCCAACTTTTTAAAAATCTACAGTTAAAGGAAACCCGCCGGTTTTAGTTGGGCTGATTAAAGGCTAGCGACGAATGAATGCACCTAATTGGCACAGTTCTGCTTCGCAGTGCACCGCTTTGGCACACAGATAATGGGGGCTTAAGGTATAGGAAGGGCAAAGCTTAAATTTTAGGTATAAAAAAAGGCGAGCCAGTGGCTCGCCTCTCTCCGTTGTTACTAATCAGAGATTAGATAGCAACGATGTTCTCTGCTTGCAGGCCTTTTTGACCTTGAGTCACAGTGAACGATACTTTTTGGCCTTCGACGAGAGTCTTGAAGCCGTCACCAACGATAGCGCTGAAGTGAGCGAAGACATCGGGGCCAGACTCTTGCTCGATGAAGCCAAAGCCTTTAGATTCGTTGAACCACTTAACAGTTCCAGTAGTAGTAGACATAATAATTTCCTGTTTAAACAAAAGTTTTCATGCTTTGGCCAGACAACCCGACCGCAGCGGTTACGCTAGAAGTGACGCTATAGATGTTTAACAGGCCGAAATTCAACAACCGGAACCTACTGCTAACCTTTACTGCTGATTAACTTTGTATGCACATATATAAAGCTTACTTTCAAGCAACCACAAGTATACGCTGCTGACAACTATAAGCAATGACTATTTTACCGCCCTGATAGGGTGCTCAATCTAGCTCGGCCAACAGCTGGCGGCTAATGATCACTCGCTGTATCTCACTGGTCCCCTCATAAATAGTCGTAATGCGCGCATCGCGCGCCATCCGCTCTACCGGATATTCGGCACTGTAGCCGTTGCCACCCAATAACTGTATGGCGGTGTAACAAGCCTCGTTGGCCTTTTCACTGGCAAACAGTTTTGCCATGGAGGCCTGCTTGGCAAAGTCTCGGCCCTGCTCTTTTATCCATGCTGCCTGCAACACCAATAAACGCGCCGCTTCCAGCTCTGTATAGCGGTCGGCCAACTGCCACTGCAGACCCTGAAAATCGCTGAGTTTGCGACCAAATTGCTCGCGATCGACGATATAACTGCGCGCATAATCTAACGCTGCACTGCCGACACCCAGCGCCAGCGAGGCGATGCCAATACGGCCACCGGCGAGCTCGCCCATAGCGATAGCGAAACCTCGGTTCAATTCACCCAACAAAGCCGTGTCGGCAACCCAGCAATCTTCAAACGTCACCTGGTTGGTGGCAGAGCCGCTCTGGCCCATTTTGTGTTCACGTTTTGCCACTGAGACGCCAGCGGTAGACGCCTCAACCAAAAAACAGCTGATCCCCTTTCCTCGTGGAGCATCGGGATCGGTAACCGCCCAAACAATGAAAACACCGGCATACTCAGCGCTGGTGATCCAGACTTTAGTTCCGTTCAGCCGCCACCCCTGACCATCGCGAGTGGCTCTGCAGCGCATAGAAGCCGGATCGGAACCGGCACTGCTCTCTGTTAAACAGAACCCGGCAGCTGAATACTCACCAGAGCAGATTTTGGGTAGGTAGTGGTTCTTCTGTTGCTCACTGCCACACGCCTGAATAATCTCAGCGGCCATGTTGGTCACAGAGACAGTCACTGCTGTCGCTGCGCAGCCGCGCGCCAACTCAGTCAGTGCCAAGCTAAAGCCAACGACTCCAGCTTCACTGCCACCGTATTGGCTATCGATATTGAGACCCATGAAGCCGATATCGGCCAACTGCTTGAGTCGAGCTAAAAAGTGCTGTTTTTCACCCTCTGGGTTTTGATCGAGTGCCGCTGCATTAGGGGCGAGGTGTTGTTGTGAAAAACGCGCAGCACTCTCTTGAATAAAACGCTGCTCTTCGGTCGCAGAGAAGTCCATCGAATTGATCCTGTTTTTGTCGGCGGCTGTTGAAAGCGGTTATGGAGCTATCAGCTGTATTAAAACGAAAGGCGCCACGACCACTGCCCAGTGCTCGGCATCAGTGTCAACCCAAGCTGCTGCGCTCTGATCATCAACCGGCGCCACGGTACCGTCGCCGAGCCACTCTTTGACTTGTTGCGCACTGTCAGTGTGAAACGCCTCGGCTACGGCGATTAAATCTGCACCCTCAGCAACAGCCAAGACATTACCTGCAGCGTAGTGGCGCTGTAGCTCCATCCAGCCGATCTTGGCTGTCTCGCGGTTGAGTTTGGCGCGCACCTCGTTCATTTACACGCCCTGCCATTGGCTGAAATTTTCCAGCAGCTGCAAGCCCGCGGTGGCACTTTTTTCTGGATGAAACTGCACCGCAAAGAGGTTGCCTTGAGCAACTGCCGCAACAAAATCTACCCCGTACTGGCAGTGCGCAGTGACACAATCGCTCTCGGCGACTGGCAAATAGTAACTGTGCACAAAATAGAAGCGCTCATTTTGCTCAATACCCTGCCAGATTGGGTGCTGATCGTGTTCGACCTGGCTCCAGCCCATGTGTGGAACTTTGAGCTTGTTGCCACTCTGATCGACAGCCGCTTGGAATTTATGGAATGCGCCGGGCAGCAGACCAAGACAGTCAGCGCCGCCATTTTCATCGCTGCGCTGCATCAGCGCTTGCATACCTACACAAATCCCGAGTACCGGTTTTTCTGCGATCGCCTTAGTTAAAATTCGATCAAAGCCCAGGCGCAATATTTCGCTCATACAGTCGCGGATAGCGCCGACACCGGGGAAGATAATCCGATCCGCGCTATCGGCGACCGCAGCCTCGGCGGTAATCACCACATCGCTGTTTGGTGCGACTGTCTTGACTGCATTGGCAACCGAGTGCAGATTGCCCATACCGTAATCCAGTATGGCGATTTGACTCTGGCTCACAGTGAACCTTTGGTCGAGGGCATGATCCCTGCCATGCGGCTATCCGCCGTTGCTGCCATGCGCAGCGCGCGACCAAACGCTTTAAAAATAGTCTCTATCTGGTGGTGAGCATTGGCACCGCGCAGGTTATCAATGTGCAGGGTAACCAGTGCATGGTTGACAAAACCGTGGAAGAATTCGGAGACCAAATCGACATCAAAACTACCGACATGGCTGCGCACAAAATCGGCGTTGAGGATCAAGCCTGGGCGCCCTGAAAAATCCAAAACCACCCGCGACAGCGCCTCGTCCAGCGGCACATAGGCGCTGCCGTAACGATTAATACCTTTCTTGTCGCCGATGGCTTGTGCAAATGCCATACCCAAAGTAATGCCGATATCTTCGACCGTGTGGTGGTCGTCAATTTCAACATCGCCCTGTGCTTCGATAGTAATATCAATTAAACCGTGGCGAGCAATCTGGTCGAGCATATGGTTTAAAAATGGCACTGGGGTATTAAGTTGCGCAGCGCCACTGCCATCTAAATTGATAGTAATGGTGATTTGTGATTCCAGCGTATTGCGCGTTACTGTCGCTACGCGATCGGTAGAGGCAACCATATTTTGCTCCGATAGATTATTTAGTGAGCCATTATAGCTCTAACCTGGCGGCTCGGAAATCTCTACAAAACGCTGTTTACCCACTGTTTGCTTTTGCTAATATGTAGGACATGCCAATGCGTCCCAGATACAGCACCCTACTCTACACTTGCAAACGCTCTGCGTTAGCTTTCTCGGTGTTGATGCTGCTAGCCTTGGCACCGCTGGCACAGAGCCATGTCGACCCAGTTCACCTGCACCTTGACGATAGTGCCAACCATTGTGAACTCTGCCTAAACCAAGCCGTTCTAGTCGGTGTCACTGAAACATCTGCCTTCCAGGCTCTGCCGGCTGGCTATATTTTAGCGTCAAATTACCACCAGCATTACGCACAACGCCCCGTTCTTCTATCGCCTATCCGCGGCCCACCCTCTCTATTCATTTCATACCAAGCTCAATAAGAGAGCAGCTGCCCTGCACTGTGATTGTCTTGAGTTCTCACTCTGTGCTCACGCGCAGAGCTACCTTTGAATATGAGAGTCATTTATGTCTATTGAACTAAACGATGAGTGGCGAAGTAGCCGCGAGCCACTCAAATTACGCCAACATACGTTGACCTTACTGCTTGCTATAACCAGTCTATCCACTATGGCCGCCGAGCCATTGCAAGAGGTGATTATTTCGGCTTCTCCGCACCAACGCAGTGTCGACCAAATCGCCGGTAACGTCTCTGCGCTCAACGGTAACAACCTGACTAAAGCCAACCGCTCCAGTCTAGGCGCTACACTGGCTGGTCAAGTGGGCATCAACAACAGCTCCTTTGGCCCGGCTTCTGGGCACCCCGTTATACGCGGCCAAAGCGGCAAACGTCTGGCGATACTCAACAACTCAATGGCCAGCAGCGACGCCTCGGCATTGAGCAGCGACCACGCCAATGCCCTCGACACTTTGATGGTTGACCGCATTGAAGTCATCCGCGGCCCGGCCACTTTGCGCTACGGGCCCGGTGCGATTGGTGGGGTGATCAACCTTATCGACAACCGCATTCATCCGCAGCCGCTTGCAGAAATTGAAGGCGCTCTAGATATGCGCTATGCCAGCAATGGCGACCTAGGCAGTTTGGCCGGCCGTTTGGATGGCGGCAATGGCCGCCATACGCTGCATCTCGATGGTGCCCACAGCAACAGTAATGATCTGGAGATCCCAGGCCGCGCAGACAACGATAACCTCCAGCAACCGACAGGGACTCTTGAAAACAGCGCCTACGACATGAGCTCACTGGGCTTTGGCTACAGCTTCCAAAGCGCCGACACACTGTGGGGCTTTAGCGCTAATAGCCTCAACCAACGCTACGGTATACCCGGTGAGCATTTGCATCTTGGCGATGAACATCATGATGACGAGCACGATGAGCATGATGACGAGGAGCGAGTAGAGATTACGCTGCAACGCACGACTCTAAACGGCCGCTGGCGCTACGATCACGATGGCTCGCTCTGGCAGCAGTTCTCAAGCGATATGCAATACAGTGACTATCGCCACACCGAGTGGGGCGTCAGTGAAGAGGCTCGCAACAATGAAGCGCGTTTTGATATCGAACAATTCAACTGGCGCAGTGAGGCTCTCTATCAACACAGTGCACAACATCAGGGAGCAGTGGGTATCCAGCTAGAACGCAAAGATAGTGCGGTCGTCGCAGAGCAGCCGATAACGCCCGACAGCACGGCCGACTCCGGCGGTATTTTTTGGCTGGGCGAGTGGCAGCTCAGCGATCTGCGCATTGAGCTGGGAAGCCGTCTGGATTGGCAGCGCATTGAAGCCGAGGGGTTTTCTAAACGCACTGATAACACGCTGTTTAATTCCAGTGCTGCTGTCATCTATGACTCGGGGGAAAGTGGCTGGAGCTCGCCAATTGTCGCGGTGCGCATAGATCGCAGCGAGCGTGCACCGACGGTTGAAGAGCTCTATTCTGATGGCTACCACGCTGCCACTAGCGCGGTTGAACTAGGCAGCAGCGAACTGGACAGTGAGCGCGCCTTGAGCGGAGAATTCAATGCAAGATGGGCTTGGCAGACTGACTATGATCGCACAGTGGAATTTGAAGCGACGCTTTATCGCAATGAGTTTAGTCGTTTCACCTACCTCTCGGCACTCACCGATGACAGTGGCTGGCAACGCTTTAGCATCGATAGTGAGAGTTGTAGTACGGCTCTCAGCGATTTTGATGACAGTATCGAGCATTTTGAAGAGGCGCCACTCTGCTACCAGTATGACCAGCAGCCGGCTACTTTTCAGGGGATAGAACTAGAGCTGGCTGTGCCGATTGCTAAACGTCACCAACTGGTGCTGCAAGCTGACCGCGTCCGCGCCAAGCTCGATGATGGTTATGCTGTGCCGCGAGTGCCGGCCGACTCTGCCACCTTGAGCTGGCAGAGCAACTACGACCAGTGGGCCTGGAATGCTGCGGTAGAACGAGTAAAGTCACAAAACCGCGCTGGGCGAGCAGAGAGCAATACGCGTAGTTATACCGCACTTTCATTGGGGGTGAACTACCAGTGGCAACAGTTCGACTGGGGGCTATCGATAGACAATCTCACCGATAAAGAGATACGCAATGCCAGCTCGGCCATTCGCGACTTGGCACCGGAAAGCGGGCGCACGGTAATGCTCTCATTGCGCTACACTATCGATTAAAGCCGAGCCTCTGGTTGGCAGTGGCTCACCGAATAGAGGTGTTGCTATGAACAGCTTATCTAAAGTGATTATTGCCACAGTTGCCGTTTTGGCTGTTGCCATCGCGGCACTATCGGCATTAGTTTCACAACTCAACCTCTCAGAGCAGCTCGAGCAAGTCGCTGCCAAACAGGGCTATCAACTCAAAGTGGCCGGTGATATTGGTTGGAGCGTGTGGCCAGCACCCAGTGTCACTCTCAGTGAAATTACATTCTCAGACTCGGCTGATCCACAACAGGCCAATCTGCGCGCAGAGATCACCAAACTTAGCGTCGCCGCTGATTGGCAACAGATAGTCAGCGGCCAACTCGGGCTAGACACTATTGCACTTGATGGTGCTGACATCGCAATCAATAACTTTGCCGCACTGGCAGCGATGGGTGGCACCTCAAAAAGCACGGCCAGCGAATCACCCTCTTCGGCAAACAGCAGCCTCAATATTAACCATATTGATATCACCAACAGTTCGATCAGCGCACCTCTAGCCGGCTATACAACCACTGTTGCGATCGAGGGAGAGTTAAATCTAAGTGAGAAGGTAGGCACCATACAGGCCGTAGCTACTGAACAAACTGCGGTCAATGGCCAACTAGCCATAGACCTAGAGTGGCGCAGCGGTGGTAAGGCCACAGTTAACCTGCGCAAAGCGCGACTCAATATAGGTTCGCTCAGCGGTGCTCAACCGCTATGGATTGAGCAGCTGCAAGCTCAACTTGATGCATCCAGTAACGCTATTACCCTTCATTCACTCACAGGCAACTTAGGCGGTGGGAAAATTGAAGCCAATGGACACGCCGATATCACCACAGACAGCACCACTTTCAGCGCAAAAAGCCAGCTGCAGCAGCTCTCTATTGAGCCCCTGTTAGCCAGCCAAAAAAGCGACCTACCATTGGCTGGACTTATCAATTTTACGGGCGACTGGAGCGGCACAATACCGTTAGCTAGCAAAGCAAATACCTCTCTATTGGCGATTGTCACTGGCCGTGGCCAGCTCAACAGTGAGGCACTGCTGTTTACAGCCACCAACTTAGAACGTGATTTCTGCAGTGCTGCAACACTGCTCGAGGGCAAGTCACTAAGCAAGCAGCGTGCAGTTACCGCTAACCAGAGCGCACAAACTGAGCTTCAAGAGATCAGCGCTAATTGGCAGCTTAGTCAGGGTAAATTATTTTTAAACGATATTGCCGGTGGCACTGAGGCACTTTCACTGCAGGGCGATGGCAACGTAGAGCTGACCAAACAGCGCTATCAACTGGATTTTTCTGCCACTCTGGACAGCGCAATTGCCAGCAGCCGCGGATGCGATGTCAGTGACAAGCTCGCCGACCGACCATTGCCATTTACCTGCAAAGGCACCTACTCAGATCAACCGAGCCAGAGTTGCAGCCTCGATCAGCGCGTAGTGAGGCAACTACTCAAAACTAAATTAATAGAGACATTGCAGCGCAAACTAGAAAAGAATAGCGATAACGCACTCATTCCACTGCTGGACAAACTTTTCCAGTGAGCGGTAACGACGAGAATATTAGCGACGAACTCGCCACTACCTTTAGTAAGCGCGTACTAGCGTGGTCTCGCCACAGCGGTAGGCACGACCTACCCTGGCAGAAGAGTATTACCCCCTACCGCGTCTGGGTCTCAGAGATCATGCTGCAGCAGACGCAAGTGAATACTGTAATCCCCTATTTCGAACGTTTTATGCAGAACTTTGCCACTGTCGCGAAATTGGCTACAGCACCTATTGACGAGGTATTGCACCTCTGGACTGGGCTTGGCTATTACGCCAGGGCCCGCAACCTGCACAAAGCGGCCCAAATAATTACTTCTCAATACGACGGTCGTTTCCCTGAGAGTGTCGAGCTGCTCGAACAGCTCCCCGGTATCGGCCGCTCTACTGCTGGCGCTATCGTCTCTATTGCACACGGCCAGCGCGCCGCAATACTCGACGGCAACGTCAAGCGAGTTTTGGCTCGACATCGCGCGGTAGCCGGCTGGCCCGGCAGTACTGCTGTGCATAAAGCGCTGTGGCAAGTTAGCGAAACACTGACACCCCGCAAAAGCAGTGGCGCTTACAGCCAAGCCATGATGGACCTCGGAGCCACGCTCTGCACTCGCAGCAAGCCCAACTGTTATCACTGCCCAGTCAATGTCGACTGCATTGCCCATTCAACCGAAACTGTCGCCAACTACCCCGGCAAAAAACCGAAGAAAAAATTACCTGTGCGCAATGCGATCTTCGCACTCATCCGCAATCAGCACGGCGAGGTACTGCTGCAGCGCAACCCTCCCAGCGGTCTGTGGGGTGGACTGTGGGTGCCGCCGCGCTGTGAAGCTATCGAGCAACTCTCTGCACTCATAGAAGAGCTCGGCTTTACGCTGAACAGTTCCCATTTCGGCCCCCAACAGCGGCACACTTTTAGCCACTATCACCTCGACTACCGTGTCGCAGATGTCAATGCCGACTACTGTGGACAGCAGGTGGCCGACAACAGTGACCAAGTTTGGTATAACATAGACACTCAATCAGAACTGCTCGGGTTACCCGCCCCTGTCGTGAAAATGCTCAAAACTGCCGCACTGACAACCGATTAACAAAGAGGACACTATGGCCAGAACTGTGATGTGCAAAAAACTCAAACGCGAACTCCCCGCACTCGACCAGCCGCCTTTTCCAGGCCCTAAGGGCGAAGAAGTATTTAACAATGTCTCAAAAGAAGCTTGGCAGTTATGGATGGCACACCAGACAACCCTCATCAATGAGATGCGTCTGAATATGATGGATATGACCGCACGCACCTACCTGGCTGAACAGCGCGATAAATTTTTCTCCGGCGAAGAAGTAGACCAAGCGGAAGGCTACGTCGCCCCCAGCGAGTAAATTTACAAAATTACCTACTCCAGCCTTGACGAACTGGCGCGCGGACGGTTTAATACGCGCCTTCTTTGAGGCAGCATAACTACCTCACAAGTTTTGCCCAGATAGCTCAGTTGGTAGAGCAGGGGATTGAAAATCCCCGTGTCGGTGGTTCGATTCCGCCTCTGGGCACCATAAAAACAAGCCTCGTCCACAGGACGGGGCTTTTTTTATGGCCAAGGCTGGATGAGAACCAGCGCTTGGTTCGACAAAACGCGAACAGCGTTTTGGACGCCGAAGGCGCCCGCAGGGTGCCAAACCGCCACAGCGGATTGGCATCATTCCGCCGACCCGACCTGAATAAGCCTCGTCCATAGGACGGGGCTTTTTTTTTGCCAAGGCTGGATGAGAACCACCGCTTGGTTCGACAAAACGCGAACAGCGTTTTGGACGCCGCAGGCGCCCGCAGGGTGCCAAACCGCCACAGCGGATTGGTATCATTCCGCCGTTCCTACCTGAACAAGTCTCGTCCATAGGGCGGGGCTTTTTTTATGGCCAAGGGTGAATGAGAACCAGCGCCTGGCTCGAAAAAATATTCTATCTCTGGCTTTTCAGTTGCAAATACTGTGCTAATGTTATGTTGTCGTTCTATTTAAAGAAGCGATCGCTATTGACTAACTACAAAAGGGAATTGAGTATGAGTCAACTTCTTATCAAGACACTTCGCAACGGTTCTATCGAGAACTTCACCGCTGCATCCGTTGCCGCAACCCCAGCCACTCTTTACACAATAATAGATAGTACAACTGGCCAAATACCGGAAAAACTTGTGCTTGCCCGTGACGGCGATGACCTTGTCGCTAAAATAAGCGAACAAGAGGCCACCAGAATCACTGACTTTTACAGCGATAACGCCAGCGCTAGTTTTACTACCGATGCTGCCCTCTCAGCATCAGCAGACATAGTTACTAGCAGTAACGCGCCCCTAGACACTGTTTGGAGCGTCGCCGAAAATTCTTCAACAGCCGAGCCCGCTTGGTATACCAATGAATTTATCATTGGTTCAGGGCTTGCGTTAGTCGCCATTGGCGCAAGTAACAACGACAGCAACAGTAGTAGTGGCCCGTCAGGCCCAGAGCCTTTGCCAGAAAATATCGTCATCTTTGATATGGTCAACGGCTTTACCAGCCAAAACAGTGATGGTACACGCCAGTTTGCCGACGACGTTGACTACAAAATTTACCTGTTAGTACAGAGCGAGAGCATGTTGCTAGCCGACATAGATAGTGAGGACCTATGGAGCGGCTGGCAGAATCTCAATGCAGGAGATGAAATCTATCTAGTCGGCGATGGCTCGCCAATACAAGGACGAGACAACTCGATAACCGGCTTTGATATTGCTCCTAGTTCAGCATACGCTAGACTTTGGCTTACCTCTAGCATTGGAGGGTCAATGTCAGTGCGCATTTCTGGGACTAGCGGTTACGTTAGTTTTAACCGTCGCGGCACTGAATCCGCCTCATACCAGGGACTTGGTAGTGGGACAGGACTCAACAACTATCGTGAAGTTTGGTCCGATTGGGGATCCAACCCTAGCTCACAGTCGGCATTTTTTAATAGCACCGCAGCGGCACTATCCGCAGCGGGTTTATCGGGTGC
>JBELGO010000004.1:0-24671 GCA_042091915.1 SAR92 clade bacterium
TCGCCCTGCGGGCGACGCTGACCACCGCCTGTGCGACGTTGGCCCTGGCTATTACCTGGGCGGCCCTGCCCCTGCGGACGTGCCGATGAACGCCCGCCCGGACGTCCGCCTGGACGACTGTTGGCGCGTTGACCCTCAGCAGTACGACTGGGTGCGCGATTACCTCGGTTATCATCGCGATTGCCACTGGCTTCGCGGTTGCCATCGCCTCCACGGCCTGCGCGGTTGCCGCGATTGTCATCGCGGTTGTTGTCGCGATGGCTATCGCGTCCACCGTAAATACTGCTGTTGCGAGCGCCACTGGCGGCACGGTTGCCACGGTTGTCATCGCGGCTGTCACTGCTGCGATTGGCTGAGCGCCCGGCACCACGCGCAGATGCACCTTCACCGGTGTGACCGCGGCCACTGCTGCGCTCGCTGCGGCTAATATCGCTGCGCCCATCCGTGCGACGGTTGCCACCGTTGTGACGACCCGTGCGATTGCGACCGCGATTTTGAGACGGCGCTTGTTTAGGGCCGCGAACCGCTTTGTGCAGCCAGGTTTCAGGCAGGTTGTGTTCTGGCTCAAAGCCATCGACGATCTCGCGCTTAATTAGCTGGCCAATCAAACGTTCGATATCCGAGAGCAAGCCCACTTCATCGTGGCTGACCAGTGATACCGCCTCACCGCTGGCGCCGGCACGGCCGGTCCGGCCAATACGGTGAACGTAATCCTCTGGCACATTGGGAAGATCAAAGTTAACTACGTGGGGCAATTGATCAATATCTAAGCCGCGCGCTGCGATATCTGTCGCCACAAGAGCGCGGCATTTATTGGCTTTAAAATCGGCCAACGCTTTGGTGCGTGCACCTTGGCTTTTATTGCCGTGGATGGCTGCGGCCACTATCCCCTCACTTTCGAGGTACTTAGTGAGTTTGTTGGCACCGTGCTTAGTTTTGGTAAATACCAGTGTTTGGCCCCAATCACCCTTGCGCATGAGCTCAACCAGCAGAGCTGGCTTGGCTTTTTTATCTACCGAACAGAGCCGCTGGCTGACCAACTCAGTAGTGGTGTTGCGCGGTGTTACCGAAACTTCGATCGGGTCTTTAACCAATCCTTTGGCCAGCTTGCGGATATCTTCTGAAAAAGTTGCCGAGAACATCAGGGTTTGGCGTTTGGCAGGTAAGACGGCAAGAATTTTGCGAATATCGTGGATGAAGCCCATATCCAGCATGCGGTCAGCCTCGTCTAAGACTAAGACTTCTAGCTGCTCGAACTTAATAGCGCGCTGTTGGTATAAATCGAGCAGACGACCGGGGGTGGCGACGAGAATATCGACACCTGAACGCAGCTTCATCATTTGTGGGTTGATCTTAACGCCACCAAAAACCACTGCACTGCGCAGCGATAAGCCGGCACCGTAGGTCTGCACGCTGTCGAGTATTTGTGCTGCCAGTTCGCGGGTGGGAGTCAAAATCAGCACGCGCGCTTGGTTGGCACCGGCGCCGCGGCCGCCACTGAGACGCTCTAGAATAGGCAGAGTAAAGCCGGCAGTTTTACCGGTACCCGTCTGCGCGGCAGCCATAACATCGCGGCCGGCAAGAACATGTTCAATAGCTTGTGCTTGTATTGGGGTCGGGCTGGTATAGCCCTGTTTTTCAATAGCAGAAAGAATGGGCGCACTGAGGCCCAGGTCGCTGAATTTAGTCATTTTCATATCCAAGGTTAAAAAGTACTGCTTCGGGGGGTCAGAGCTTGGAGTGAAAAGTAACCGTGAGCGAGAAAATTGCTAAGGACAACACAACAGGACTGACAAGAGCGCGCAGCTTAACGGCAAATTGGTCAAAATACCAGCAGTTCAGCCTCTCGGCAGCTGCTCCCAAAGTTTACAGAGCTGTTCAGTCAGGCCCAATAAGCGCTTTTCATCGCCCGTTCTGGCGGAGTAATTTGGACAACTGAGGCGATCAACCGCAGAGCTTGAGAGCCCAGCATACTCCCAATCCAGTACTACCAAACCGCGCGCAGCCTCAATGATATTAGCGGCACTCAGATCGTGATGAACCAGCTGCCGGCCAGCACTGTCAAGCTGCTGATCGACCTGCAAAGCGAGATCTAAAAGTGGCTGCCAATTGGCGCGGGCGCTCTCGGCTAGCTGATCCACGTAATGTTTGCAGTAACTGTGATACCCATAGCAGCGGATTGAGGCTGGCGAGCTTGACTCTGGGAGTTGCGAGTAGTGGGCGATGAGCTGCTGTAATCGTTCTTGTTGGTGTGGGTTACACCAATCTGACTCTTGCCATTGGCGACCTTCGATATATTCGCTGACCATGTATTGGCTGCAGCTGAAGTAGAGTTGTGCGACGTAGGGTTGGCCTGCCAATAAGCGCAAAATTGCCGTTTCGCTAGTGCGGTCTATACCGAGTTGCACAGAGCGCTCACTGTTCAAACGAAGCACGGCTAGCCACTGCCCGGCAGCTATCAGATAACTGCGGTTGACTCGGCCACCACTGAGCGTGGCAACCACCTCAGGGCGCACTGACAGATCCAGCTGCCAACTCTGCCAATCATCGAGCGCCTGCTCTGCTGTCATTGGCTTTGACAACTAACCCTCTGCCACTGTCTGTAGCTGCAGATAGTGGCGACGCCAGCGCCAATAACCGTAGCAGGCCATAGCGGTGTAAATGACAAACAAAAAGGCTGTTTGGTTGAGCTCGCGCTCTAAATAAAGGTAAATAGCCGCAGCATCTAAAACAATCCAGTAGAGCCAGTTTTCGAGCACTTTGCGCGTCGCCATCACGGTTGCAGCAACCGCGCCCCAAGTGATGAAACCGTCGAGCAGCAACCAACTGAGGGGGTCGCCGCCACTGCGCAGTGCGTAGGCAGAGAGCAGCGTCAGCACAGCAACCGCGGTTAGCAGCAGCGCGTGTCGCAGTGCCGGCCATCGCTGGATAGCTAACTCGCCGCGCTCATCACTCTGTTCTCCAGCGTGCCGCCAAGCCCACCAGCCATAGAGCGCTGTGACCAGATAAAAGCCGTTAAGCGCCGCTTGAAGGGGTAGCTGGGCACGCCAAAAAACCACCATATAAACCACACTGCTAACCACGGCGACCGGCCAACAGGCGCTATTTTCAGCCGTAGCTAGCAGCAAAAAAGCCAGTGCCAGCACAACGCCAAGAGTTTCTAAATTAATCCAGCTCAACGTCTCGGTCATCAATCGAGTGCTCGGTAGTCAGGTATATATTTAACAACAAATACTGCGCGACCAAACTCTTCGTAGCACTGCAACAGCGCCGATTGCACGGCTGCCATAGCGACAAGCGTAGGCCCCTGCACAATGGTTGAGGTGGGTGTTGTGACGACTTTGAGGGCACCGTCGCCGTTAACCAGCTCAATAAAGCGATCGATCGGCGCTATGTACTCTTCGCGCAAAGGGTACATGCTGATATCGATTGTGATCTCTCTCTGGTCGGTCATAGCCACCCCTTGTTGAATAAATTAAAACTGGTATTGGCCGCTAATACCGATACTGCGCCCCGGTGCCAGCTGGCGATAACTTTCGCTAACCCAACCGTTGCGCGGATCTGCACCAAAATAGAGACCGTGCACAGCGTAGTCGCGGTCGGCCAAATTGCGCCCCCACAGTGACCACTCTACCCCTGCAATGCGCGTATTAACAAACAGGTTAATCAAGTGATAACCGGGCAATTTGCCATCGTGGTAGTAGCCGTAGTAGCTTGAATCGGCGCCCTGTAGTTGTAACTCCAGAGAGCTCTGATCGCGCTGATAACGCAGACCGCTGCTGTACTGGTAGCGCGGCGACTTGGCCTGATCGCGATCTTGGCGTTGATTAAAGGCCCACAGGTCTAAATCAAAACTGGTGATTGAATCCACCTCTGTGCGCATCAACCCGACATTGACATAGCTACTCAGCTGCTCGGTATAGCGCTGCTGCCACTCCAGTTCAAGCCCGAGATTACTGCTGTCGGTAGTGCTGTCGAGATAGCCGATCCAAAGTCCTGCGGCATCATCCCACATCCAACTTTCGAGCTGGGCATTGTCGCGTACATTATAAAAAAATGTAGCGCGCAACTCGCTGTTAGTCCGCTGCCATTTGAGCCCTAGTTCTGCAGATAAAAGTCTTTCGCTATCAAAGCGCAATTTATCAGCAGTAAACTCTTGAAATGGTTCAGACATCCAAACCTGGTTGGCACTCGCCGAGGTATTAATACCACCCGGCTTCTCAGATTGAGCCAGTTTAATGTAACCCAGCACGCTCTCATTGGGGCGGTAATTCAAAGTTACCGCAGCGTGTCGCAGCCATTCATCGCTATCAGAGACAAATTCGTTGCTGTCACTGTACTCGTCACTAAAACGCTCAATACGAGCCGCTACTATCCACTCCAAACGTTCAGCCGTAGTCATCCACTGAGCATAAACGGCTTGCTGCTCGCTCTGGTAGTCACCCTGTGACTCAAAGTCCCCGTAAAAAAAACTGTTATAGAGATAGTGGAGTTTTTCATTGGAACGGCGCAAGTATAGACCTGCGATGTAGCCACTATCGCCATGCGCTGAGCTGTTCCAGCGCAGATCGAGTGCGGTGTAATCTTTGTCGCGCAAAAAACGCTCAGTCGCGGTATCGGTCTCGACTGAAAAACTTTCTGAGACCCAGTCGGCATCGTAGCCGTAGTCAGTATCGCTCTGGCTGTGGCTGAGAATAATTTCAGATATTGCCCCTGAGTAATGAGTGTGGGCGACATTGACAGACAACAGCGCGTGGCTGAGATCGTCACTGCCGGGTTGATCGCTAACGGTGGTGCGCTCATCATCCAGCGACCAGGCGTCGTAGCCGTTATCCGCCTCAACCCACTGTGCGGTAAAGCTGATATCAGTCAGCGGTTCTGGTTGCAGACGACCCGTTAAGCGCAGCAACTGCTCATCGCGCCCCGCTGTGTCATCGCGATTGAGATAACGATTTTTAATTTGACCATCTTCGCTGCTGCTATAGAGCGCTAACCGCAGATCTAAGCCGTCGTTACCCACACCCTCTATACGAGTCCCAGCAGCCAAACCCGCTTGCCACAAACCGTCGCTGCCCAATCCAAGCTGCACATAGCGGTTATCGCTGTCAGCACTGGTGCTGTTGAGCGACAACGCACCCGCATGGCCAACTGCACCCTGGCTGGTCGCTTGCGGCCCGCGCGCCAATTCTAGCTGATCAATATCAAACAGCAGTGCCGCAGCCGCATCGCCAAGTTCGGCACCATTGAGGGTCACCACAACTGACGGATAATTTTTTGGATCCTGGAACTGCTCTAAATCACCGACACCACGAACCTGCATAAAGCGGCTGCGCGAACCGGCTGAACTCAAAGAGACATTGACCAGTGAGTCGAGCAGGCTATCGATATGCTGTGGGGCTTGACGATTTAAGATGTCACTATCAACCACTGACAGTGATCCACTGAGCTGATTGATAGAGCCGGTAATGAAATCGGCTGTTACTGTTATTTCTTCAACCTGTTGGGCCGCTTGTGATGGCATGGCCAGCAGCATAGAAGAGAATATAAAGCTTTTACGAGTGTGCATAGAGAGCCTCTTTAACGTCGTTAAAAAGACCCGGATGAGCTTTCGGAGAGAGTAGCGCGAGTTGCGCAATCCTATTCCTACGCCGGCATTATCCGGATCAGGTTCAAGGGTGCATCTCAGGCTGCTAACTCGAAAAGCTGCTGCCGCCCCTTAGGAAACTGATTGCATGCTACCACTGGGTTAGCTGCAGCTTCAAGAGTGGGGGTAAATTAAACCCACAAAAAAACGGCCTTGCTAAGCAAGACCGTTTTTAACTTACTGCTTTAAAATTACTTGTTAAGGCGGTTGTCTATGAGCTCATCGACCACAGCGGGATCTGCCAGTGTCGAGGTATCGCCCAAGCTATCCAACTCATTGGCAGCTACCTTGCGCAGGATGCGGCGCATGATTTTACCGGAGCGGGTCTTTGGCAAGCCAGGTGCCCACTGGATAAGATCTGGTTTGGCAATCGGGCCAATCTCTTGTACGCACATTGCGATCAGCTCGGCGCGCAGCGCCTCGTCTGGCTCAACGCCGGTCATCGGCGTCACGTAAGCGTAGATACCCTGCCCTTTGATATCGTGCGGGTAACCGACGACTGCCGCTTCGGCGATTTTTTCATGTAGCACCAAGGCACTTTCTACTTCTGCGGTACCCATACGGTGGCCAGAGACATTGAGCACGTCGTCGACACGACCGGTGATCCAGTAGTAACCATCCTCATCGCGGCGTGCGCCGTCACCGGTAAAGTAGTAACCAGGGAAGGTACTAAAGTAGGTATCGATCAGGCGTTGATGATCACCGTAAACCGTGCGTATTTGGCTGGGCCAGCTCGCTTTAATCGCCAACATACCCTCTACAGCGCCCTCGAGTTCATTGCCCTCTTGATCGAGCAGTACTGGCTGTACACCAAAGAATGGACGAGTCGCAGAACCGGGTTTGAGTGCAGTCGCTCCGGGCAGCGGTGTCAACATATGCGCGCCGGTCTCTGTCTGCCACCAAGTATCAACAATCGGGCAGCGGCTGTCGCCAACCACTTTGTAGTACCACTCCCAAGCTTCAGGGTTAATAGGCTCGCCGACCGTACCGAGCAGCTTTAGAGAGCTGCGTGACGTGCTATTAACCATTGCATCTCCGGCTGCCATAAGTGAACGGATTGCCGTGGGTGCGGTATAGAACTGGTTAACCTGGTGCTTGTCGACGACCTGCCAAAAACGCGAGGCATCGGGATAAGTGGGGACACCTTCAAACATTAGCGAGGTGGCACCGTTACAGAGTGGCCCATAAACGATATAGCTGTGGCCAGTTACCCAGCCGACATCAGCGGTACACCAGTAGATATCGCCATCTTTGTAGTCAAAGACGTATTTATGCGTCATCGCGGTCATCAGCAGATAGCCCGCGGTGCTGTGCAGTACGCCTTTAGGTTTACCGGTAGAGCCCGAGGTGTAGAGAATAAACAACGGATCTTCCGCGTCCATTAACTCTGCTGGGCAGTCGCTGCTCACCGCGGCGGTCGCTTGGTGATACCAAACATCGCGAGCGTCATCCCAGGCGACATCGCCACCGGTGCGCTTAACCACTAGGCAGGTATGCAAATTTGGACATTCGGCCAGGGCTTTATCGGCATTGGCCTTGAGTGCGACTGCTTTGCCACCGCGAACACCCTCATCAGCGGTAATCAGTACGCGACAGTCAGAATCAAGAATACGGTCTTTCAAGGCATCTGGCGAAAATCCGCCGAAGACAATGGAGTGCACCGCACCGACACGCGCACAGGCCAACATAGCGTAGGCGGCCTCTGGGATCATTGGCATGTAGATACAGACGCGGTCACCTTTCTTGACGCCGCGGTCACGCAGTACGTTACCCAATCGCGACACCTGTTCATGGAGCTCAGCGTAGGTAATTTTTTTGTCATCGTTGGGATCGTCCCCCTCCCATATAAGCGCAACCTGGTCGGCGCGAGTGGGCAGATGGCGATCGATACAGTTAGTCGCGACATTGAGCTTAGCGCCGCCAAACCAAGTGGCCTCACCTTTGTGCATATCGCTCTCTACAACACTATCCCAGCGCTTGTCCCAGCTCAGGAACTGCTCAGCTTGCGCCGCCCAGAACTGCTCGGGCTGTTCGACAGACTGTGCGTAAAGCTCTGCGTATTTCTGCTCATCGATCCAAGCATTAGAAGACCATTCGGCCGATACGGGGTGGAGTGGAAATTCAGACATAGCAAAACCCTTAAAATAGAAAAGTGACGCGCATGGCGACAAACAGTAAATTCACATTGCTATGATCGCCAACCTACCCCGCCTAGGCCATTAGACCTTTAGCCTAACGACAGCAGCAAATTGGAGTGTTGATGCGGTAAGAAATGGCGCTAATTTTTGGTGGGGGGGAAGCGTGTTGGCTTCAATGAGGCTTTGATGCGTTCTAAATGCGGCAAAAATTCTGGGCCGCGACGCAAAGTTACGCCAGTGGCCAAAACATCGAGCATCACCAAGTGCACAATGCGTGAACTCATCGGCATATATTCATCGGTATTTTCAGGCACTTCAACGGTAAATTCTAAAGTGCAAGCCGCCGCTAATGGTGAGTTAGGCGCAGTCAAACCTATCACCGTGGCGCCGCGTTCGCGCGCCGCTTGAGCAACTTCGACCAGCTCTCGGGTGCGCCCGGTATACGAGATAATGAAAAAGATATCTCCGGCACTTCCGGTGGAGGCCAACATACGCTGCATCAATACATCGTCGTGGTGCGACACCGGCAAGTTAAAACGGAAAAATTTGTGCTCCGCATCGCGCGCCACAGCCCCAGAAGCGCCCAAGCCAAAAAAGTAGATACGCTTGGCTTGCACCAATTTATCTACTACTTGGCTGACTCTGTCGTGGCTGATGCGGTCGCGCACCAACGCCAAGCTGTTAATGGTGCTATCAAATATTTTAGCGGTGTAAGCAGCAACGTCGTCACCTGGGTCGACATTGCGATTAACAAAACGGATACCGCTCGCCAGTGAGCGGGCCAACTGCAATTTAAAATCCGGGAAACCCGCGGTATCAAAGCGTTTACAAAAACGGTTGACGCTCGGTTCACTGACATTGGCCGCTTTGGCTAAGTTGGCGATGCTAGAGCGTGTGGCCGCTTCTGGATCAGCTAGTATCACCGCTGCCACTTTGCTTTCAGAGCGGTTGAGTGTCGGTAGTTGATCGCTGATTACGTTGAGTAGATTTACCGCTTCCATAAGCTATCCGTTACTGAGTTTTAATAGGGACTATTGGGTGCCAGACCCATCTGCACCCCATGAAAAAGGTAATAATATTTCATAACTACTGCAAATAATCGACAAATATTGCTCTAAAACCGCTTTTTTTGTAATTTTTACAAATAAATATCGACTTTCAGCCCGCTTTTCCCTACTATTTTTGTAATTAAATTACACAGAGCGCTTTGCCCTCTGGTAACTCGAATAACACGAGAGGTTCGCAATGTACCAACTAGCAATTAACGGTTTTGGCCGCATAGGCCGCAATATTTTACGCGCGCTCTACGAGCGCCCTGAGTTGCGCAAAACACTCCGCGTGGTCGCCATTAACGATTTGGGCGATGTCGCTATCAACGCACATCTTCTACAGTTTGACTCTGTCCACGGCCGCTTTGCCGAGCCGGTCACCATCGAGGGTGACTACCTTTGTATTGGCGAGGACCGTATTCTCTGCACATCCCAGCGCGATCCCGCCGCCTTGCAGTGGGGTGAACTGGGTGTCGATCTGGTCTGTGAATGCACGGGGCTTTTTACTGCTCGCGAAAAAGCGGCTCTGCATATCGCCGCTGGTGCAAAAAAGGTACTGGTTTCAGCCCCGGGCAATAATATGGACGCCACCGTGGTTTATGGCATCAATCATGAGTCCTTGAGCGCAGCCGAATCTATTGTCTCCAACGCCTCATGCACCACCAACTGTTTAGCCCCTGTCGCGGCGCCACTGCACCAAGCAGTTGGGATTGAATCCGGCTTTATGACGACTGTGCACTCATACACCAACGATCAGAACCTCTCTGACGTCTACCACAGTGATATGTACCGCGCCCGCTCCGCGACTCAATCAATGATCCCCACCAAAACAGGGGCGGCGGCCGCTATCGGCTTGGTCATTCCAGAGCTTAATGGTCGCCTCGACGGTATGGCTGTGCGTGTACCTACGATTAACGTCTCACTGGTAGATTTCACCTTTACCGCTAGCCGTGCGACCAGCGTTGAGGAGGTCAACCAAATTATGGCGAATGCCGCTGCTGGACCTCTCTCCCAGGTACTTTTTTACAACGACAAACCGCTGGTTTCCATCGACTTCAACCACACACCGTTCTCGAGTAACTTTGATGCCACGCAGACGCGCGTTCAGGGTAATTTAGTCAAAGTCATGGCCTGGTACGACAACGAGTGGGGATTCTCTAACCGCATGCTCGACAACGCGGTGGTGATGCTACAGGCGCAATAATCGGCTAGGTAATGACATCGGCAGCAGAGCGCCCGCAATGCTGCCTAATCTCCAGTAGCTCAAGAGTGGCAGAGATGGTGTGCTTGAGCGCCTGTTGAGGGGATTGCTCGTACTGCTTTGTATCCATCTCGTGTCGATCAAAGTACAGCCTCAAAGTAGCACCCGCGGTACCCGTGCCACTGAGCCGAACTACGGCTCGGCTGCCATCTGAGAACTCTAAGACAATACCCTGATCTTCGCTCACGGATCCATCAACCGGGTCTGTGTAGCTAAACGACTCTGCCTTGGTAAGGTTCAAGCCTGCTGCAGTGCGGCCGGGCAACGCGGGCAGTTGCTCTTGTAGAGCTGTTAACATTTTTTCGGCGGCTTGGCTGTCGAGCTGCTCGTAGTCATGCCGGGTAAAAAAGTCTCGCCCGTATTTCATCCAGTGATTGCGCAAAATAGTCTGCGCAGGACAGTGCTCTAAGGCGATCAAGTTGAGCCAAAACAGTACCGCCCAGAGACCATCTTTCTCAAGCAGGTGGTTTGACCCTGTGCCAAAGCTCTCTTCGCCACACAAAGTAATTTTTCCGGCGTCGAGCAGGCTGCCAAAATACTTCCAACCGGTCGGGGTCTGATAACAGGGGATGTTTAACTCTGCAGCGACACGGTCAAGCGCTCGGCTAGTCGGCATAGAGCGAGCGACACCGTTCAACTTACCGCGATAGCCGGGCAGTTGTTCGGCATTGGCCGCGAGCAGAGCAATACTGTCACAGGGGTTAATCATCTCACCCTGCGCGAGCAACATATTGCGGTCACCATCACCGTCAGAGGCGCCACCGAATGAAAAGACTCCAGCATCTTGCAGCGCTTGCAAAAGATCATCGGCATGCGCCAAATTGGGGTCCGGGTGGCCGCCGCCAAAATCCTCCAGCGGCTCGCAATTGAGCAAAAATTTTGTCGGCAAACCCAAGCGGCGTGAAAATATTTCCTGCGCATAGGGGCCGGTGATGGCATGCATGGCATCAAAGTAGAAGGTAAATTCAGGCTCTGCCAACAGCGCCCGAATCTGGGAAAAATCAAAAAGTGACTCCATTAGATCAGCGTACTCTGTCACCGGATCAATCACCTCGATGTCCATATCGGCAAGCTTGGCGTGGCCCGGCTGATCTAATGCTACATCCTCAACTTGGCAGATTGAATAATGTTCAATGGTTTGGCTGGCAGCGTAAATACGTTCGGTTACAGAGTCGCCGGCAGGCCCGCCATTGGCACTGTTGAACTTGATACCAAAGTCACCCTGCGGCCCACCCGGGTTGTGGCTGGCAGAGAGAATAAAGCCCCCTGCTGCCGAGTGGCGACGAATCAGCGCAGAGACGGCCGGAGTAGACAACCACCCTCGCCTGCCCACCCATACCTTAGCCACACCGTTGGCCGCCGCCATTTTGAGCAGCGTTTGAATCGCCACTCGATTGTAAAAGCGGCCATCACCACCAATAACCAAAGTGGCATCGCGCAACTCTGGCAGGCTGTTAAACACCGCTTGAATAAAATTTTCTAAATAATGGGGCTGTTGAAACTCGACAACGCGTTTGCGCAGTCCAGAGGTGCCGGGTTTTTGCCCTGGATAAGGCTGGGTTGAGATCTGCGCCATACCGCGTCCTTACTATTTAACCGTCACCGCAAAGGTGTGGCGCAATAGTAACAACTCTGTCAGTAAAAGTGGCAGCTTATGCTAACTGGCACTCCAGTAAAGACTCACTGGAGTCGTCTGCTGGCGCAAGATAGATCGTATCGGCAGCTCCTCCACAGGGCCATCGGCTTGCGCTTGTTGAAGGACACGCTGCTTGCTGTCACCGACGATATGAACAAATATCTCATCGCTGTCGAGCAGGCGGGGCAGCGTCAGCGATATACGCAGATGTGGCGCATCGAGAGGTTCTACCGCCAAAACGCTGCGACCTGAGTTCATATCGAGGCCGGCAGACAGCGCTGTTGCACCCGGAAATAATGAAGCGGTGTGGCCATCGTCACCCATACCCAAAATCAGAGCGGCGAAACGCGGCGCGCGCATAAAAGTGTCATCCAGATCACTCAGAGCCTCATCTGTCGGCTCGGCCGCTGTTTTTAGCGGGACAAACTCGGCCTCGGCGGCCGCCCCCACCAGCAGGTTTTCACGCACCAACTTTTCATTGCTGTCGCTGTGTTGATTGTCTACCCAGCGCTCATCGGCGAGAGTGACTTTGACTTTATTCCAGGCCAGCGCAGTGTTGGCCAGTTCGGCGAACAATCCCAGTGGAGTACGCCCGCCAGAGACTACCAGCCACGCTTCACCGCTGTTTGCTATTGCAGACTCTAGACGCGAGGCAATCGCTGCGGCGAGAGCACTGTCGAGCTGTGATGGGTTGGCAAAGTTCTGCTCTGAAAAAGACACATTTATTCTCCGTGCCAGCTGCGCTGGTCTTTCTCGATTAACATCTCAGCCTTAGAGGGGCCCCAGCTGCCGGCGCTGTAAGGTTTGACCTCTAGGTTGCGTTCACTCCAAGAGTCGATCAGCGTGTCACACCATTTCCATGAAGCCTCGATCTCTTCGCGGCTAACAAATAGCCACTGATCACCCCGAATCGCCTCCAAGAATAGACGTTCATAAGCCTCGGGGATCCGCGATCCGCCCGAAGAGTCAAAAAAGTCGAGGTTGAGTGTGCGCTTCTCCAGCTTGAGCTCGTTGCTGAGGCTGTGTTTTTTAGAGATCATCTCCATCTCCACTCCCTCATTGGGTTGCAGACGGAAGATCAAGCGGTTGGCTTTTTCGAGATTAGAACCTGGGAAAATACCGTGTGGATTCGCCTTGTAAGTAATGACGACTTCAGTCATTTTTTCAGTCATGCGCTTACCTGTGCGCAGATAGAAAGGCACCCCCGCCCAACGCCAGTTATCTATATAAGTTTTTAGTGCAACAAACGTCTCGGTATTGCTGCTGTCGCTCTCGCTGCCCTCTTCTTCCATGTAGCCAACCACCGGCTTGCCAGTGATCCAACCTGCGGTGTACTGGCCGCGCACAACGCGATCGGCAACATTTTCGGCAGTGACCGGTGACAGCGCGCGCAATAATTTCACTTTCTCGGCACGGATCTCATCGGCATCAGTTGAATTGGGCGGCTCCATAGCGATCATGCAGAGCAGTTGTAACAGATGGTTTTGCACCATATCGCGCAGCTGACCGACCTTGTCGTAGTAACTCCAGCGCCCCTCAATACCAACTGTTTCCGCAGCGGTTATCTGGATATGATCGATACAGCCATTATCCCACTGCGAGTTGATCATACGGTTGGCAAAGCGCAGCACTAAAAGGTTTTGTACGGTTTCTTTGCCTAAATAGTGGTCAATACGGTAGATATTTCTTTCCGGAAAATAGCGTCCGATAGTGTCATTGACCTCGCGCGAGCTGTCGAGATCGTGGCCAATCGGCTTTTCCAGAACAATGCGCGCCTTGCTGTCGACACAACCTGCACTATCTAGGTGCTGACAGATGGGCCCAAACAAGCTCGGCGGGGTTGCCATGTAGTAGATCGCGGTGCGACCCTCAACCAACCACCCTTTGAGGGCTGGGTAATGCTTTTTTTGCGCAAAGTCGATGCGCAGAAATGTCAGCCTGCGTGCGAAATGACTCCAGGCAGTGTCGCACCAATCGCCTTCGGGCAAAGCTTCGCAAAGGCGCTGTTTAACGTCTTCTATAAATTGCTCGGAACTCAACTCTTCGCGCGCCACCCCAGCGATACGAATACTCTCATCCAACAACCCGGCGCGCTCTAATTGATAGAGCGCGGGAAACAATTTGCGTTTGGAGAGATCACCGCGCGCACCAAATAGTATTAGGTCTACGTTACTGCTCACAAAACACCCCCCAGTTAGTTTATTGCTCAGCGCAATGCCGCAGCGGCAGCAGCTAATTCTGTGATTTTATCCCACTGCTTTGCTGCTACTAGATCACTTGGACAGATCCATGAGCCGCCGACACAGAGTACATTTTTAAGATTGAGGTACTCCATGACGTTCGCGGGGCCAATTCCGCCTGTGGGGCAGAAACGCATCTCAGCAAAAGGGCCTGCTATCGCTTTCAAAGCAGCTGCACCGCCAGACGCTTCAGCCGGGAAAAACTTAACTAAATCGTAACCGCGCTCGCGACAACGCATCAACTCGCTGGCTGAGGCAACACCGGGCAGCAGAGGAATAGAGGCTTTTTCTGCAGCGTCAAAAAGTGCATCGGTGGCGCCAGGCGAAACCATAAACTGGCAACCGGCCTCGATAGACTGCTCGATCTGCTCGGCGTTACACACCGTGCCACTGCCCACTACAGCTCCCGGAACATGCTCTACCATCGCAGCGATAGCTTCGAGGGCAATCGGAGTGCGCAGAGTCACCTCTAACACCGGCAGCCCACCAGCCACTAGTGCTTTGGCCAACGGTACAGCGTCTTCCAGACGCTCAACAACAATCACAGGAATAACGGGGACAGTAGATAACAGTTTTTTCATAACAATCTCGTGAAATTTAAGTTGAGTTTAGTGTGCAAAAACTACACAGACTCGCTGTTTAGATGTTTGGCTGCGCCGAGCAAGCCGAGATGATCGCGCACCACTAAGTAAACCGGGATAGCGGCTAAGTAGTCGGCAAAGCGGCCTTTATTTTGGAAATACTGTCTAAATTGGCTAGCAGAGAAAAAGTCAGAGAAGCGCGGAATCACTCCCCCCGCCAAATAGACGCCACCTTTTGCGCCGAAGTTGAGTGCGACATCACCCGCCACAGTTCCCATGATCTGACAGAACTGGTGCAGTGTAGCGAGCGCCAGGGGATCACCCTCTGTTAGCGCCGCAGCGGTAATATCGGCGGCTTGCTGCAGAGGGGCAGCCACACCGTCGAGTTCTGCCAATTGTTGATAGAGTGTCACTATACCGCGACCACTGAGCAGCCGCTCTGCCGAAACATGGCCACCAAAGCGGTGTTGCAAGCCCACTAAAATCGCTGCTTGGCGAGTATCGCCCGGGGCGAAACCAACATGCCCACCCTCGCCGTCAACAACGGCATAACCCCCACTGTGGGGGAGCAGTGCAGAGACGCCCAACCCGGTGCCAGGACCCAGCACCGCCATCGGCTTGTCCTGCTGCGGTGTTCCGCCACCCACTTGAATAACATCGTCAGCACCCAATTCCGTCACACCGTGGGCTATAGCGGCAAAGTCATTAATGATCTCTACACTAGACTCCAGCGCCCGCTCCACCTCTTGCTTGGAAAAATGCCAATGGCTGTTGGTAAATTTAATTTCCGCGCCATCGGCAGGGCAGGCTACAGCGAGGCAGGCGCGTTGTGGCGCATTCGCCCAACCCGTCGCCAATGCGATATCGCGTCGCAACTGCGCCAACAGCTCAATAAAATCTGCGTGTTCAGCAACGGTATAAAAAAACTGGTATTCGCTCTCTAGCTGGCCTACCTGCAATGCGGCGAAACGCGCATTAGTTCCGCCAATATCTGCGACCAGCTGCCATGCTTGTTGACTCATCAGTTGGCCTCGTCAAAAAGATATGAAGCGCCGTGCTCAGCACTGGTCACTGCACGTCGGTTGAGGGCAAACAGCTCGCGGCCACAACCCTGCTCGCCCAACTGGGGAGATGTAGCTAGCTCGCGCTGCAGTAGCTCCTGCTCATCTCCCAACCATTCCAGTGTGCCCGCGTCGGCATCGAGACGCAGCCTATCGCCACTCTTCACTCGCGCCAGCGGTCCACCGGCAGCAGCTTCCGGCACCAGGTGAATAGCCGCAGGCACTTTACCAGAAGCACCAGACATGCGGCCGTCAGTGACTAGCGCTACCTTAAAGCCCCGATCCTGCAGAGAACCCAGTAGCGGTGTTAATTTGTGCAACTCGGGCATACCGAGTGCTTTAGGCCCTTGGAAGCGCGCTACCACAATGACATCGCGGTCTAATTCACCCGCTTCGAACAACACGGCTAACTCATCTTGATTTTCAATGACGACGGCCGGCGCCTCTACTACGCGATGCTCGGCAGCGACCGCTGAGAGCTTGACGACACCGCGACCGAGGTTGCCATCGATAAGGTTTAGACCGCCCTCGGGCGAAAATGGCTCGGCAACAGAGGCCAATACTTCGCTGTCCAAAGAGCGCTCGGGGGAGGCTTGCCAGGCGATAGCGCCATCGCGCAGTGTCGGCTCCAAGACAAAGTCTGCGAAGCGTCCACCCCAAGCTGTTTTGGCATCAGCGTGCATCAAACCGGCTCTGAGTAACTGCCCAAATAGACAGCTAGTGCCTCCGGACGCGTGAAAGTGGTTAACATCAGCATGGCCGTTGGGGTAGACCTTGGCCAACAGCGGAATCACTGCAGAGAGATCAGAAAAATCACCCCAATTGAGAATAATACCCGCAGCGCGAGCGATAGCGATCAGGTGAATGGTATGGTTGGTCGAACCGCCCGAGGCCAGCAGTGAGATGACGGCATTGACAACCGCGCGCTCGTCGACAATTTCGCCGATGGGACGATAATCGGGGCCAAGATGGGTAATTCTAGCCACATGCTCAGCAGCAGCTACGGTCAGTGGATCGCGCAAAGGACTGCTCGGATTAACGAACGAGCTGCCCGGCAACTGTAGGCCGAGCGCCTCGAGAATCACTTGGTTGCTATTGGCCGTACCATAAAAAGTGCACGTTCCCGCACTGTGGTAGCTGTCTGACTCGGCTTGAAGCAGCTCTTCACGCCCTACCTGCCCTTCTGCATAGAGTTGACGAATGCGCTGTTTCTCTTTGTTGGGTAGACCGCTCTCCATCGGCCCCGCTGGCACAAACAGCGCAGGTAAGTGACCAAAGCTAAGCGCCCCGATGAGAAGGCCTGGGACAATTTTATCGCAAACTCCCAGCGCTAAAACGGCATCGAACATCTGATGTGAAAGTGCCACTGCGGTACATTGAGCGATTAAATCGCGGCTAAACAGGCTCAGTTCCATGCCTGCCTGGCCCTGTGTGACACCATCACACATAGCGGGCACACCACCCGCCACTTGGGCTGTCCAGCCCATATTGCGCAGTGCTGCTTTTATTTTTTCTGGGTAATCGACATAGGGGTGGTGGGCAGAGAGCATATCGTTGTAAGCCGTGACAATCGCCACATTGCCCGTTTCCATCAGGCGCAAAGCATTTTTATCGGTTGCGTCACACGCTGCAAATCCGTGAGCGAGGTTACCGCAACTCAGCCGGCTGCGGGTTGGACGATTTTCTGCCGCATCTCTCATTTGAGCCAGATAGTCGTCGCGCAAGCCTTTACTGCGTTCGGCGATTCGCTGTGTCACTGCAGCTACAGTTGGATGGATAGCCATGGAGTACCCTCAAAAATAATTATAGGTAGAGCGCTGTATCGATAGAGTTAATTGTAGCCCTATTTGTAACTTAGTTACACAATAAAAGTTCTAGAGTTGTTTTTTGTGTATTTTTTGTAATTTAACTACATTAATATTTACTGTAGACTCGTTTGCATAGGTTTACAATTATGGCCGATAGACAGCCTAGTTAACGATATTATTGTCAAAAAAACGACCAGTGAGACCGAAATTGCGTCTACTGGGTGTAACAACCATATTCATGCGATCCATTTAAACCTCACCACTGATTGGCGATCAATTATGTCCTTTTTATCCGACGGTTACTCTCCCCTACAAACTAGCGCCTGGCAACAGCTTGAGCAGATTGCGCAGCAGGGGCTCCCAGAGCTGAATCAACTGTTCTCGGCTAACAGCCAGCGCGCCGCCCAGCATCAATTGCGCTGTGGGGGTTTGATGTTGGATTACAGTAAAAATCGCATAGACAGCCATGCATTAGATGCACTCATAGCGCTTGCCGATGAATCGCCTTTAGCGCAAATGCGCCAAGCCATGTTCGAGGGCGCTGCCATCAATGCCAGTGAAGGACGCGCGGTGATGCACACCGCTTTGCGCGCCAAGCGTGAAGATGGTGTGACGCAAGTAATTACAACCGAGGTCAGCGATCAACTCCAAGCGGTACAACGTGTTAGTGAGGCGATTCGCACTGGGCAGTGGCTCGGTGAAAGCGGCAAAGCTATCACCGATGTCGTCAACATCGGCATTGGCGGGTCGGACCTTGGGCCTAAAATGGTCTGCTCTGCACTGGCAGAATACGCTCACCCGAGCCTGAAATTACATTTTATCTCCAATGTCGATGGCGCAGAAATTTTGCAATTATTGAAGACGCTCGACGCCGAGACAACGTTGGTGGCTGTGGCCAGTAAAACCTTTACGACGCAAGAGACTCTGCTCAATGCCAAAACTGCGCAAGCGTGGTTTAGCCAACAGCTGGGGCTGCAGCAACCAGAGACTAGCAAACACTTCCTTGCGCTCACTGCCAACCCCCAGCAAGCAGAGCGCTACGGTATACCCCGCGAGCAAATTTTGGAGTTTGCCGAATGGGTTGGAGGGCGTTACTCACTCTGGTCGGCGATTGGCTTATCTATAGCTCTGTGTGTCGGGTTCGACCGATTTCAACAGCTGCTAGAAGGTGCGCGTGCAATGGATCAGCACTTTTTAACTGCCCCTGCAGAGGAGAACATGCCGGTATTAATGGCGCTTACAGGTCTGTGGGAGAGCAACTTTCTCGACAGCCGCAGCTACGCCGTGATTCCTTACTGTGAGCGCCTCGGTTTGCTGCCGGCTTACTTACAGCAGTTGGATATGGAGAGTAACGGCAAATCTTGCCGAGTGGGCGGTGAACCCGTCGGTTATCACACCGGGCCTATTTTGTGGGGTCAGACTGGCACCAATGGTCAGCATGCATTCTTTCAGTTGCTGCACCAAGGCACCCAAACTGTACCGGTAGACTTTATTGCACCGATTAACGATAACCTCAGCAACCGCGAGCACCATCAAGTGCTGTTGGGTAACATGCTGGCCCAGAGCGGCGCGCTCATGAGCGGGCAGAAGGCGCCTGTTGGCGAACCACACCGTTACTACCCAGGCAATCGCCCCTCCAACACACTGCTGCTAGATGAGCTGACACCCTTTAACCTTGGTTCTCTCATCGCCCTTTATGAGCACAAAGTCTTCACTCAAGGGATACTTTGGAATATCAACTCTTTCGATCAATGGGGCGTTGAGCTGGGCAAAAAAATGGCCAATGAGCTGCTCGATGGCAATAGCGCCAGCGACAGCTCGACCCAAGCCTTGCTAGCCGAGATAGACAGCCGCAGAGTTTAAATTATTCGGGTCGCAGTTCGCGCGGCAGTGAGAAATGGACATCCTCGCGAATGCCATTTAACTCATGCGGGGCGTTAGCACCGAGCTTTTGCAGCTGTTCGACTACGCCATGTACCAGCACTTCTGGGGCGGAGGCACCGGCTGTAATGCCTATTTTCTTGACACCATTCAACCAGGTGGGATCGATATCATCGGCACCGTCGATCAGATAGGCGGCACAGCCGCAGCGCTCGGCCAGTTCACGCAGACGATTGGAATTTGAACTGCTCACAGAACCGACCACCAAGACCAGCTGCGACTCCAGCGCCAACTGTTTGACCGCGTCTTGACGGTTTTGCGTGGCGTAACAGATATCATCTTTGCGCGGCCCCTCAATAGTAGGGAAGCGCTCTCGCAGCCGGTCTATAACCAGTGCGGTATCATCCATAGAGAGTGTAGTTTGGGTGACAAAAGCCAGTTTTTGCGGATCTTCTACAACGAGCTTGTCGACATCTTCTGGACTCTCAACTAAGTAGACACAGCCGCCTTGGCTGGCATCGTACTGCCCCATAGTGCCCTCGACCTCGGGGTGACCAGCATGTCCGATAAGCACACACTCGCGCCCTTCTGCGGCGTACTTTGTTACCTCTAGGTGCACCTTAGTGACCAGCGGACAGGTGGCATCAAAGACTCTCAAACCACGCTGCTGGGCTTCGTTGCGCACAGCTTGTGAAACACCGTGGGCGCTAAAGATGACAATCACATCATCGGGAACCTCTTCGAGTTCCTCGACAAATATTGCACCGCGCGCGCGCAGGTCATCTACCACGAATTTGTTGTGCACAACTTCGTGGCGCACATAGATTGGGCTGCCAAATAACTCCAGTGCGCGATTGACGATATCAATGGCACGATCGACGCCCGCGCAAAAGCCGCGCGGATTAGCTAGCTGAATATCCATCAGTGTAAAACGGCGCTCTGCACTTCAACAATTTTGACACTAAAGGTAATGGTCTGGCCCGCCAGCGGGTGGTTAAAGTCAACTATCACCTCGTCGTCGTTTATTTCTAAAACAACGCCTGGCAACTCACCATCGCCGTTCATAAAAGAGAACACCATACCCTCTTCTAGCTCTTCGTCGGCAAAGTTTGCCCGCCCTACAGCTTGCACATTACTTTCGTTGTGCTGGCCAAAGGCGTGCTCTGGCGCGATAGTAAAGGTGGCCTCGCTACCTGCGGCCATACCTACCAAAGGCTGTTCAAAACCCGGCAATAACGAACCATCACCAAACACAAAAGTAGCCGGCTCGCCCTCAAAGTTACTGTCGATCAAGTCGCCAGTCGCAAGGCCAAGAGAAAAATGCAAAGTGACTTTAGTCTCTTCACCAACGGTTAATCGGGTTTCGCTCATGACCTGCCTCCGCGCCGCTTGCGGCTCTCTTTATCGAAAATAACTGCCAACAAAATAATAATGGCCCCGGCACTGATGGCCATATCGGCAACGTTAAACGCTGGCCAGTGGTAGCCACCCCAGTGCAAGTCTAAGAAATCTACTACGCCTCCCAGACGCAAACGATCAACTACATTGCCCAGTGCACCACCTAAAATAAGCGCCAATGGCAACGCCTCAACCCAACGCTGTGCCGCGCGAGCTATCCAAATCACCAATACCACACTCAATACGATAGCCAGTGCGCTCAATGCCCAGCGCTGCCAACCACCCGCGCCAGCTAAAAAGCTGAAAGCCGCGCCGCGATTATAGGTCAGCACCAAGTTGAAAAAACTGGTCACCGGCAAGACATCACCCCGCGAGAAAATCGCGGTGATCACAGCTTTGCTGGCTTGGTCGAGCAGCACTACCGCTGCGGCCAACAGATACCAGCGCTGGGCCATGGTCAGTTTAGGCATACTGGCGCTGCTCCCCTGCACCCTCAATATTGTCAACGCAGCGACCACACAACTCAGGGTGGCTGGGCTGGCTGCCGACATCACTGCGGCAGTGCCAGCAGCGAGCGCACTTAGCCGCAGCCGAATGACTCACATCGACACTCAGGCCAGCAAGCGGCGAAGAACTGCCTGTGCTGTCATCGAGTGGTGCCAAACTGGCGGTAGAGGTAATAGTGACAAAGCGCAATTCGCCCTCTAGCTTGGCTAACGCACTGTGCAGCTTAGCCTCGGCATAAAGTGCCACATCCGCCTCTAGTGAGCCCTTGACTGTGCCCTGTGCGCGCTGCTCTTCAAGCACTTTATTGACCGCTTCTTTGGCCTCCAAGATAAGCTCCCAGTCAGCACCAGTAATAGTGGGCTGCTGACTGAACTTGGGCAGCGAATAGAGCTCTGCGACAAACACTGAACTGCTGCGCTCGCCGGGCAGAAAGCCCCAAATCTCATCGGCAGTAAAGCTCAGGATGGGCGCAATCCAACGGGTAAAGGCCTCGGCAATATGGAACAGCGCAGTTTGCGCTGAGCGCCGCGCCAAGCTCTCGGTTGGGCAGGTGTAGATGCGGTCTTTAATTACATCCAGATAAAATCCACCCATATCGCGCACACAGAAGTTGTGCAATTTCTGGTAGATAAGGTGCATTTGGTAACTTTTGTAGTCAGCGACGATCTCCTCTTGCAGTGCAGCGGTGCGCTCTACTGCCCAGCGGTCTAGGGCGAGAAGATTGTCGGCTTCAACTAAGTGCTGCTCTGGTTCAAAACCGTCGAGGTTGGCCAAAAAGTAGCGCGCCGTGTTGCGAATACGCCGGTAAGAGTCCCCTGCGCGCTTGAGAATTTGATCGGAGACTGTCATTTCGCCACTGACATCTGCGGAGGCGACCCAGAGTCGCAGCACATCTGCGCCCAGCTCGTTGATAACACTCTGTGGAGCAATGACATTGCCGATCGACTTAGACATTTTTCGGCCGTTGGCATCCACTGTGAAACCGTGGGTCAGCACCGCTTTGTAGGGTGCTGTACCATTTATCGCGATCGCTGTTTTCAGCGAGCTTTGGAACCAGCCGCGGTGTTGATCCGAGCCTTCCAAATAGAGATCTGCCGGATACTGCAACTCATCTCGAGCGGATAACACGGCGGCGTGAGTTACCCCCGAATCGAACCATACATCCAAGGTATCGGTCACTTTGCTGTAGCGCTCGGCATCTGCACCCAACAATTTGGCGGGGTCGAGATCAAACCAAGCATCTATACCCTCTTGTTCAATCAGTTGCGCTACGGCTTCGATAAGGCGCGGCGTTTCGGGGTGAAGATCACCACTGTCGCGATCGATAAACAGCGCAATTGGCACACCCCAGGTGCGCTGACGAGAAACACACCAGTCCGGGCTGTTTTGCAACATACCAGCGATGCGCGCTTCGCCCCACTCGGGGTGCCAATCAACCCCTTTAACCGCTGCGAGTGCATCTTTGAGCAACCCATTTTTCTCCATCGAGACAAACCACTGCGGAGTTGCGCGATAGATCAGAGGTGTTTTAGTGCGCCAACAATGCGCATAACTGTGGGTAAATTTACTGCAACTAAACAGCGCGCCGCGCTCTTTAAGCAGCTCAATGATCGGCTCGTCGACTTTGTAAACATGTTGGCCCGCAAACAGCGCAACATCGTCACGGTAAACACCGTTGTCCGCTATCGAATTAATTGTCTCGATGCCGTAGCGACGCGACACGACAAAATCTTCCATGCCGTGATCAGGCGCAGTGTGCACACAACCACTGCCAGCATCGGTGGTGACATGCTCACCGAGCAAAACCGGGATATCCCGATCGTAAAAGGGGTGCTGAGCAATAATGTTTTCCAGCAGATTGCCACTGCACTGAGCCAACACTGTGTGTTGCTCAATTTCACCGCGCTGCAGTACGCTTTCGAGCAGCTCTGCCGCGACGATGAGCCGCTGTTCACCGACCTGTACAAGCTGATAGGTAAGCTCGGCGCCAACCGAAATCGCCAAACTTGAGGGCAGCGTCCAAGGTGTTGTCGTCCAGATCAATACGTTGACTGTGCCGCTGCCGGGCAACCCGCCAAAAGCGGTATCCAGTTGCGCGAGTGACTCGGCTTTGGTTACTGGATACTTAACATCGATAGAGAATGACTCTTTATCTTGGTATTCGACCTCTGCCTCAGCGAGTGCAGAGCCGCCTACTACGCTCCAATAAACCGGCTTGTAACCTTTTACCAAGTGGCCATTTTCTGCGATTTTACCCAAAGCGCGGACGATATCGGCCTCGACCTTAAAATTCATCGTCAGGTACGGATTGTCCCACTCACCGAAGACTCCAAGACGGATAAAATCTTTGCGCTGGCCATCAACTTGCTTCATGGCGTATTCGCGGCATTTGGCGCGGAACTTGCGGTAATCTACTTTGACACCCGCTTTGCCTATTTTCTTCTCGACATTGTGCTCAATCGGAAGGCCGTGGCAGTCCCAGCCGGGCACATAGGGCGCGTCGTAGCCCATTAAGGTCCGCGACTTTACGATAATGTCTTTGAGGGTCTTGTTGACCGCATGGCCGATGTGAATGTCGCCGTTTGCGTAGGGAGGACCATCGTGGAGAATAAACTTTTCGCGGCCGGCGCGCGCCGCGCGAATCTGGCCGTAAACATCGTTCTTTTGCCAATTTTTTAGCATTCCAGGCTCGCGCTGAGCCAAATTGGCACGCATCGGAAAGCCGGTTGTAGGCAGGTTAAGCGTCGCTTTGTAATCTGTCATTGTCGCTATTCTATCTCGTAGTTTATGTGTGATTGCGCGCGTTAAAATATTCTCTGGTGGTAGCGACATCGCGGCCTATTTGCTCTACCAGTGCCTCAAATGAGGCGAATTTCTGCTCTTCGCGAACTTTGCAGACAAACTCCACCGAGAGCCTTTGGCCATAGAGGTCGCTGTCAAAATCCAGCAAATGTACTTCCAATATTGGTTTATCTAAATCGCCCACTGTTGGTCGCACACCGACATTGGCAGAGCCGATGTAAGATTGGCCCGCGATCTCAACTTTGACCGCAAAAACACCCGATAACGGTGCTCTGTAACGCTGCAAATTAATATTGGCAGTGGCAAATCCCAATTCGCGGCCAAGTTTTTGACCGTGAATCACTCGCCCGGCAATAGCGAATGGGCGACCCAACAACTCTGAGGCTTTGGAAAACTCGCCGCGCCCTAACAGCTCGCGTATGCGCGTACTGCTCACTCTCTGACCGTCCAGAGTGACCGTGGGGCTGTCCTCTACGGTGAAGCCCCAACGCTGGCCGTTTTGCTGTAGCGAGTGGTGGTCACCACTGCGATCACTGCCAAACTTGAAGTCATCGCCGACGACTAAATGCTGGGTGACTAGGCGTTTGATTAGTATCTGCTCGACAAACTCTTCCGCCGAGAGTGTGCGCAGCTTATCGTCAAAACGCAGACACACCACTTCATCT
>JBELGO010000004.1:24681-32398 GCA_042091915.1 SAR92 clade bacterium
CCCAGCGCACGCAACGCTTCTACTTTGTCGCGTATACGCATCAGCCGGGGCGGACACACCTCAGCTGAAAAGTACTCCTCAGGATGCGGGTCAAAGGTGACCGCAATCGATCGCAAATCGCGCTGCTGCGCCTGCTCAATAACATGTTCGACAAGTGCCTGGTGGCCGCGGTGAACCCCGTCAAAACAGCCGATCGTCACCACCGATCCGCGCGCATCAACTTCCCCCGCACCAATGCCGCGAGAAAACCGGAAACTCTGTTGATTACTTTCACTGAAGGACACAGACAGACTCTTTAAAAACGTGCCGAGAAGTATAGCGCCAGGCGGCCTAGAAGGTAACCCGAAATGCTCAACTGTTATCTGTCTTTACTGTTGTGATGGTGAGAGTCCCCGGCCGACTATTACTGGCGAGAAACCGCTGCAGCGGGGCCAGAGAGATCACTCTTGCGCAGCCCTAAACCAACCAGCACCATTAAATATGCCAGGCCTGCCGACAGGCAGACGCAAAGCAGTCTCCAGATTCGCTCCCAAACTCCCCAGGCAAACCACTGGGGCTGATCAAATAGCTGCCAATATGTTGCCAACCACACGGCGACACCCGCCATGAACACTACCGCGCAACCCAGTTGAGCAGTGAAACGCCACCAACCCAAACTCGGCGTAAAAATGTCTGCACGGCGCAAACCGCGCAGTAGCAGTGCCATATTCAACGCCGCCGACAGTGCCGTTGCCAGTGCCAGCCCGGCGTGCCCCAGGCGCAAGGCATGGTGTAGCGCCAAAACCAAAATAAGATTTAAAACCATATTGGCGCCCATAGCGATAACGCCAATTCGAACCGGCGTACGCATATCCTGGCGGGCATAAAAACCTGGCGCCAAGACCTTAATCAGCATAAAAAACACTAAACCGAGGGCGTAAGCGCGCAGGCTGAAGGCTGCCATTGCAATATCTCGCGGTTGCATCACCTCGCCGTAGTAAAAGAGTGCCGCCAAAATAGGTTCGGCCAGTAAGATAAGAGCCACAGCAGCGGGTACCGCAATCAACAACACCATCCGCAGCGCCCAATCTAGCGTCGCCGAAAACTGCTCCTGCGAGTCAGCGCTGTGATGGCGCGCGAGATTTGGCAGAATCACCACAGCGATGGCGATGGCAAAAACACCCAATGGCAGTTCCGCCAGACGGTCTGCGTAATAGAGCCAAGAAACACTCCCCGCAGGCAAAAACGTCGCCAGCACGGTATCTAATAACAAGTTGATTTGGCTGACAGAGACACCAAAAATGGCTGGACCCATCAAGCCGAGTATCTTTTTTACGCCGCTGTCGCGCCAATCCCAAACCGGACGGGGCAACATATCGATACGTTTTAAAAACGGCAGCTGGAAAACAAACTGTACTACCCCTGCCGCAAAAACACCCCACGCCAAAGCGTAGACTGGCTCATTGAAATAGGGGGTAGCAAACAGGGCCGCCAAAATGAGCACAAGGTTGAGCAGAACAGGGGTAAATGCGGGCACAGCAAAGCGGTCGTAGCTATTTAATATGCCACCGGCCACCCCCACCAGAGAAATAAATAATAAGTAAGGAAAAGTGATTCGCAGCAAGTCGGCAACCACCGCAAATTGCGCACTCCCCTGCCACCACCAACTGGGTGCGAACAAGGCGGCAAACACAGGTGCCGCGACAACCACCAACCCGGTAAAAAATAGCAGGACACCGCCCAAACTCGCGTAGACACGTGCCACTAAAGCACTGACAGCCGCCTGAGAACCTTTCTCACGATACTCGCCCAAAACAGGGACAAAGGCTTGCGCAAAGGCACCTTCAGCAAATAAGCGACGAAAAAAGTTCGGTATTTTAAAAGCGACAAAAAATGCATCAGCCAAGGCACTGGCCCCTATTACCTGGGCCAATACGACATCGCGCAACAAGCCGAGCACACGTGAAAGCATAGTAAACAAGCTGACCACAGCACTGCTGCGCAGCAGGCCGCCGACGCGGCGCGATGGCTTTTCGACGCTATTATCCTGCTGCCCTTGCGGCTGCTTGTCACGGTTCGACGCTGACACCACTCTTCCTCTCTATGGAAACTGCTCTCATCTGAATGGATGGCAGTGTAACCGCTGCATGGCGCACCACAAAGTAACAGTGTGCAATTGGTCAATAAAATCCGTTGTTAGCGGTTGAATCCGCACGGCAAAAACTGTATTCTCTCGGGCTTTAAGTAACCCCCCCTTTCAACAGGAGTATATTAAGTGGCCAATTCGCCCCAAGCACGCAAACGTGCACGCCAGAACGAGACGCGCCGTCAGCACAACGCCAGCTTGCGCTCAATGGTTCGCACTTACATCAAAAAAGTTGAAGCTGCTATCGGCACCGGCGAACACGCCGCTGCACTCGAAGCTTACAACAGCGCTGTACCGGTCATCGACCGCATGGCCGACAAAGGCATTATTCACAAGAACAAAGCCGCTCGCCATAAGAGCCGCCTCAATGTTCGAGTGAAGTCTCTGGCTGCTTAATTGCTGTCAGACATAAAAAAACCGGCTTTAAAGCCGGTTTTTTTATGTCTGGTTTTTACTGCTCAGTGACAATTAGCCACGCCTGCACAAATTAAGAGTAAAAACAGAGATAGGCTGTAGGCTGAGCAATCTTTGCTTCAAAAGAGCTATTCGCCGCAACTTCAAATTCCTCTCCGGCCAAAACAGTCTGCCACTGTTCAGTCCCGGCCAGCAAGACACGCATCTCGCCATACATTACTCGCATCACCTCGGCGGCTGACGTATTGAAAGTATATTGACCAGGCGACATAACACCGCTCGAGGCACTACCAGAAGCGCCATCGAAACCAATAGACTTTACTGCACCATCAAAATATTCGTTTACTGTAAGCATGGACAACTCCGGATAAATTCGGCGGCGATCCTACCCCGAGAAGAGAGCGCTGTCACTCTGTTTTGCATGTAACAAGAGAGAATTTCCCTATCTATAACAATTTACCCACCGAGCAATTGACAAAGCTTACCGGCCTGCCGATAATGCGCGCCCTACGCAACACCCCATGCCCAGGTGGTGAAATTGGTAGACACGCCAGCTTCAGGTGCTGGTCCTCGAAAGGGGGTGGAGGTTCAAGTCCTCTCCTGGGCACCAAATTTAAGTATTAGACAAGATCACGTTTGACCAAACGTTTTCTGATACTTTTTTACCATCGAAAAACCAGCTCCGAAAACCAACTAAATCCTTCCAAATTGGCGGTTGAAGCTTTTTCACCTTGTAAATTATGTTGCAAACCCCACGTCCATTCCCCATAACTTAAAGGGCGTCGCCACGAAAAAGTAAGTTGGCGAAGCGTACTACCTTGGGGGAATACGCTATGTTGTGTACTCTCGCCACTAACCAATGAGTCACGATTAATCTCGCCATTGTGTGCTCGCAATGAATAAAGATCGCCGTTATCCGCAGTCACAATGACCCCGGCCGACAACACGCGCGAATCGTTGTCCCAACTAGCACCTATAGCGCGCCCCTGATAGCGGTAGCCACTTTGATAAATACTGTGGTTATATAAACAGTTGTAACCGCTAGCCTTGCTACTGGCGCAGCGGGTATCGATCTGCTCTATATACCAACTACCCTGCAGGCCAAGGGCCTGTAATCCGCCACTAATGCCTAGCTGCCAGGCTTTTTTGGCGGGCCATGCATTGGCTTCGTCCTCACCGATTAACTGGCCATACAAGGTAAATTTTGGCAGCTCTAAACGCACGTCGATACCACCCAACTGGTTGCCGGGCTCATCTTCTCGGCACTCGCTATCGTAGCAGTTGTCGCCGCGCCCTGTGATCAGTTTTAAGAGGTTTGAGGCGCTTTGTGGCCTGCCCTGCCCTCCCCACTGAGCGGTGCGATGCAGTGCAATTTCAACTCTTGGGTGCGGTTTAAAGGCTACAGACATGCCCAGCAGCTTTGCTTGGTTAATCGCACGCTCATCATCCATCTGACCAATGAACGCTGTGGCACTCCAGGGACCGAGCAGACTTAACAGAGGCAACTGTGAAGCTTCTGAAACTGATCGCTGCAAGGAGAGGCCAGGCACTGGCCGGGCGTTATTTGAAAGTATCAAACTACTCGCCCAACCCGGCCCCCACCAGCGCTCTATAGCGCCAGCTGTAAGCCACCAATCACCCAGTAAATAGGTGATGTGGCTGCCATCAAAACGGCTATTGTCTTCATCTAACGGATCTTTAACCACACTCGTAGTGAGCTGGTAGTAGCCTCCTGCCATACTTCCTTGCACATTCAGGGTTGCCTCCAACTGCTCGCGAGCTGTATCGCCAAAACTACGTAGCACCGCTGGATCTTTACTCGCAGACAAGTGCATCGAAACTTGGGTGGGCTGTTTGGGAGATATTGGTTTGATGGCCATTCGAACGCGATTGAGCACAGCGGTGAGCTCGGCCGGGATATTCTCTTGATTGGATTTACCTAACGCACCACGCACAGCGGCTTGGCTTAAAGGCCAGCTCGACAGTGGCAGATTGATCAGCCCTGCACGGCTGAGGCGCTCTACATCACTGCGTAACTGCGCGTCATCTGCAGACAGAAAAGGCGATGCCAGAGCACTCTGAAAAAGCGCCACTGAGAAAATCCATATCAATAAATGGTGCTGCATAAAAAAGCCCGCTATTTTTTGAAAGAATAGCGGGCTTCAAATTTACTACAACCTTTAGTAATAATTCAGCAGACAAATTTAGAACTGCATGCGATAACCTATACTAATAAAGGTTGAATCAGAATTATTGTCTGTACCATCAGCCGTAGTTTCATCCCAGATCTCATAACCCAAATCCATTTCGAATTTCGCCCATTTTTTGAGGGTGTAATCAATGCGGATGTAAGGCTTAGTGACTAGGCGATCGCCGTCATCCATTTTACTTTCACGATAATCCACTCTCAGACGTGGGTTAATACGGAAGTTGCGGGTCACATTGTGACGCCAATTAGCGGTAAAGGTGTAGGTATCCGTATTGGTAGCATCACCGTAACGGAGACCGGTGATCATCGTGTCGTTGTCATAAAATAAGCCATTTGCAACCAACTGTGTTGAATAGAAAAATTCAACATCTGTTGCCTCAATAGCTTCAACTCCACCTGATGCTGGCATTTCGCCAAATTCAGTCGCTGTCACTTCACCGATCACCTGCCACTTTCGATTCAGACGATGTGTCAAACTTGCCGTAGCTGTCTTAGTCGTGGCGCTGCGATCTAGTGCCAACTGTTTTAGCTCATCATCACTGAAAATATCAAAAAGTTCATCGAGATTTTCAACGCCCTGCCCTTGGATCGCATTGGTGGTGGTAAGGATAGGGCTCTTGCGGTAATCCAAGGTCAAGTTGAACTGAGTCTCACGTGAGAACCGCCAGTTACCCAGAAACATAAAGGTGTTGAGTTCGCTAAAGTGAAGGTCGTAATCCAGCAGCGTAAAAAACGACTTTTTATCATCAAAATAGCGCAACTCGGTACCCGCCGCTTCGCGATCGGTCATTCCCTCATTATCTTGCGCAATATAGAAGCCGGTCCAGTCCCAGCCATCCCACAAATCAGCTACATCTACGCTGATACCGTAAAAATCTTGCACATCATTAACGCGGTATTTGGCGCTAGTTAGCACAGGAAGTCCGTAAACCATATTAACCGTCGTATCGCGTGTCAGCTCATAGCCGGCATGCATCCCATCAAAACGGCCCAATACACCGCCGGTGGTGCGATTCTGGCGGCCAACTTTCGCAAACCAACCGCGGTCGCTATCGATTACCTCAACAGAGGCAACATTGGGGCGGAACTCACTGTCATTAGTATCTTCATAATCGTGGCGATAACTACCAACGAATTGGCTCTTGATCTCCATACCGTCTTTTTTCAAACGCGAGACAAAGTCTAAGTCTGTTACTAACTGGTCGCGCAAAGTGCTTTTATCGCCATCATCTGGTTGCATCTCATCCAGATAATAGCGCTGCGAGAAACTGCCATAAAACTGGCTATTCCAACCACCTTTTTTCTCGGTTGCAGCCTGGCGCTGCTGAGTGACACGTCGCGCTGCTGTCAGCATGACTGCGAGACGCTGACGAACACGATCAACATCGTCACCCGTCTGATATTTTTCAATAAATACCTCGTAGGCACGCTTGGCTTGTGCCAATTGGCCTTTTTGCTCATAGGCCCAGCCCATCAGCTCACCTGCACGGCGCGCCGCATCGCGATCTTCGTCAATGAGCAGGCGTTCTAAGAGCCTTACAGCAAGCGAATAGTCTTTATCTAAGATAGCCTTGCGTGCATCGCTCAACGTTGTCGATACTTTTAGATCGCTTGATTCCACTGAGGAGAGCAACTCATCAACCGAGACATCTGGCGCTTGAGAAGAGGCAAACTGCGGGGCATCCACCTCAATGGTTAAACTGCGCTGATCTGAACTGCCGCGCACTTTCATACTGACGTCGTCGCTGAAGCGAAGCAAAATCAGTGGGTATTCACCAGCACCACCGTCATAAATAATATCTTTGATGGGAGTCCATAACTCGGTATTCCAGTTAAGCAAAGCCCGTTCAGCCAAATCTTCGGCATAAGCTATTTGCTCTGGTGTAGGGTCATCATTAGTCAGCTGAGCGTCATTTAAACGGCTGTCAGGTGCCAGTTGCAATTCAAAGTCGCGCGACTGGCCCTCTGGCGTCAAACTTAAGAAACGCATTGGCACGCTGAATTCAACATTCAAAATGTAGCCCGTTTCGCTCTCTTCCACCGCGATCTCATCAACAATACGAGCCATGCTGAGTGGGCTGAACAGTAATGCTGCAGTTGCCACCATGGCCAAGCGCCACGAATGTAGACGCATGGTTTTTTGGTTAATCATAACTTTCTCCCGTTTGAAACTTATTCCGCCTAATTGTCATCGTCATCGTCATCACCTTCTGCATCATCCCAATCGCGCGTGTTGTGGCATGCACCACAATCCTGGCCTCTGGTGCTGGGGTGGTCATTATTCGGTAAATCATTCAAGTGGCAGCTATTACAGGTTGTCGAGGGTGACAGAGAATCGTGGCTAAAGTTGACCTGATCCCAGTCTCGTGTACTGGTATGGCAGTCATCGCACTGCGCACTCGTCGTGATATGTCCACGGTCCTTGCCCTCGGCAATCACACCGTTATGACAGGTGTTACATGAACCAGTAACAGACTGGTGGCTAAATCGAGCGTTTTCCCAACTTAAAGTGGAGTGACACTCATCGCATTGCGCAGTGGTGGGCAGATGGTTGGTCGACTTACCTGTGGCCGTAGTGCCGTTATGACAATTCGAACACCCCCCAGTGACAGAGCTGTGGTCAAAGACAGCACCCTCCCAGCTATTGGTAGTGTGGCAGTCGTCACAGCTATTGCCACTGGCGATGTGGTTGGGTGACTTGCCCTCCGCCACCGTACCGTTGTGGCAGCTGGCGCAGGTGCCGATCACCGCACTGTGGTCGACGCGACTGACCGAGCTGAAGCTGTTAGTGGTGTGGCAATCCTCACAGCTATTACTGGAGTTAATATGGCCGCTGTTTTTGCCTGTGGCGGCACTGCCGTTGTGACAGCTTGAGCAGTTGCCGGTGACTGCACTGTGATCAAAGATTGCACCGTCCCAGCTATTGGTAGTGTGGCAGTCGTCACAGCTATTGCCACTGGCGATGTGGT
>JBELGO010000004.1:32498-41571 GCA_042091915.1 SAR92 clade bacterium
TGACCGAGCTGAAGCTGTTAGTGGTGTGGCAATCCTCACAGCTATTACTGGAGTTGATATGGCCGCTGTTTTTACCTTTCGCCGTACTTCCATTGTGGCAACTTGTACAACTCGCGGTGATACCAGAGTGATCAAACTTAGCGTTTTGCCAGCTTTGGGTAGTATGACAATCATCGCAACTGTTGCTGCTGGCGACATGAGTTGGGCTTTTACCCTCTGCAGCACTACCGTTGTGACATGAGACACAACTACCGGTGACTGCTGAGTGGTCGACCTGTGACACTGAACTGAAACTGTTAGTGTTGTGGCAATTCACGCAGTTGTTGCTAGAGGCAATATGTGCACTGTTTTTACCCGTGGCAGTAATACCATTGTGACAGGACGCGCAACTTCCAACGACACCTCCATGATCCAACTTAGCCACCACCGAAAAGTCTTCTGTAGTGTGACAAGAGCCACAATTATTGTTGCTGCTGATATGCCCAGGATGTTTGCCGGTGGCGTTTACACCATTGTGACAGGAAGCACAGGTCTCTATAACATTGCTGTGATCAAACCCTCCACTACTCAGGGCAAAAATTTGCCCGGCGAATAATCCCGACAGAAGAATAAGAACTCTGAGACTAATGGAGAGTAGTGGTTTCATAATGGTTGCTCTATTCGAATTTCTCTGAACGATTCCGGTACATGACAGCGGCCGCAATCAGTTCCAAAACGGCGTCTGTGCGCGTCATCTTTACGGTGACATTGATAGCATTCAACTTGCTCTAGCTCGTGACTAGGCGGGATTGCCATCTCTTTATTGTGACATTGATCACATTGTAAGTTTTGGTGCTCACCCTCGAGCGGGTAATCGGTTTGCTGGTCGTGATCAAACAGCCATAACTGCCAATCATTCGGGTTGTGACACTGCTGGCACTGCTCGCCAAGTTGTCCATCATGGGGACTTTCTTGTGCATGACAACTACTACAGGTCGATTCTATTTGCTCGTATTGACCGCCAGCATGACAGCTGTCACAGGTGGCAATTGAGTGCATCCCCAACAGGGGAAAGTGAGTTAAATCGTGGTTAAAACGGATTTTTTCAGACCAGGTTTGGTCGCTGTGACATGTCTCACAAGCGACGCCCAAGCCGCCGTAATGAATATCGTCAGGGGCGTGGCAACTACCACAATCACTCTGAACCTCAACCTCACCACTCACGTGACAGCTATCACAGCGCACTTCTTGGTGGGCACCTAGTAGTGCAAAATCACTGGCCTCGGCGTGATCGAATTCCGCGCTCTGCCAATTTTCGACCGAGTGACAATCTCCGCACTCCTCTCCATTACTACCCAGATGAATATCTTGCTCAAGATGACAACTACTACACTCCATTGAGGGTGGATGCAGATTTTTCAGTGGATTTTCAATATAACTGGTATCGCTATGACACTCACTACAGACCGCGTCCGCGTGTCCACCCTCAAGAGCAAAGTCTGTCTCATCATGATCGTAAACCAGCTCTGACCATTTATCATCATTGTGGCAAGTCTGACATTGTTCTCCGCGTTGCCCGCGATGTAAATCGTCTAGAGCATGGCAGTTGTTGCAGGTTGTCGGTGTTTGTTGATATTGATCGTCAAGGTGACAACTGTTACAGCTGGCCTGAGCATGGGCGTTATTTAGAGCAAAGTCTGTACCATCGTGGTCAAAATCAATACTCTCCCATCGCTCTGAGGTATGACAAGTGGCACATTGTTCACCCTCATCACCACCGTGCTGTTCACTTTGCTCATGGCATTCGTTGCACTGCTGTGGCGCTTGCGCAAAAGATTTATCCGCTTCATGACAGCTTTCGCAGGTGGCGCCCAGGTGCGCTCCCAAAAGCTCAAAATCAGTTTGCTTGTGATCAAAGCTGCGCGGGTTTAACTGCACAATATCTGCATCGCGACCGAGATGGTCAGAGTGGCATTGACGACACTCTGAGAGCTGCTCGGTAGGTAATCCACCGTGATATCCCTCGCTCAAGCTTATATCGTTATCTATCTCCTCATGACAATCGCGACACAAAGCTGCTTGTACAGTATCGTCAAAGTCCCCGTGGCAGCTGTCACACTGCTGCTCTAACTCTGCATGCCCTGCCACTAACTTTCCCGGCATCATGAGTTTTTTCAATGCAGAAGCTGCCGTCGGCGTGACTGGCTCAGGTGATGCTATCTGCGCAGACTCTTGCGACCAGCCAAGAGAATTGGCAGTTAAAATCAACAGCAACATCGAAGTGCGCAAAAAGTACGCTTTTAGGCGACGAGTAAACATCAGTTAGTAGGCGTGAACGGCATAAACATGCACGAACCCTGCGATAATGAGCAGAAAGAAAATCGGCATGTGAAGCATATGCCAGAGCGAAAACATCCGTTCAAAGAAATCGAGCTCGGCAATGCGGCGCACCAGTGCCAAATAACCACGCAGATGTTTGACCGAAGAAGCAAGCAGCTGCCTTTGCTGACTTTTGGGCAGCGCAGCGAACCAAGGGTTGGCAAACTGTTCTTCGCGCAACTGAACCTCTAGGCGCTTAGCTGCTTGTCGAGTCTCGCGAGCGGCACGCCAAACTGCATTAACTCGAGACCCGAAAGACTCATTTTTTTGTTTTTTTACCGGCAGCGCCAGAGCCTCAAAACTGGCCATTTTCTGCAGCAAATCGTCGCTCACCAAAATATTTTCGTCACTGCGCAAAAGCTCTGCGAGATGCTGTTTGTCGGCGATTAATTCAGCCATCTCTAAGCGCTTACCGTACAGTCCCGCATGGATACGACTGTAGATATAACGACCTACCAAACCACTAGTCGCCATCAGCAGCATAGAAACCAGAGCGATATTGCTGTTAGTAGAGCCGAGACTAAAGTTGCTGTGATAGAGAATAGCCAAAGGGCCGAGCACGCCAAGCAGCATATGAAAGCGAAACCATCCCGGCACGCTGAGTACGAACCAGCGCGAGCGAGGCAACCGTTTGCGTAGCGGGTAGATCAGCAGGACCAGCATCATCGTTCCACCGATGATGCCCAGTGCATAACCCAAACCATACTCTGCGTCGATCAGGTACTCGCCGCGGATCATCCAACCAAATAGCAGTATCAGCAACACAGCGAAGATATTTACAACTGTCCGCACTCTCGAAGTGCGGTAGCGGCTGCCATCGACCAGAGTTACCCAGACGCTGTTTTTTTCCAGTACAGACATCACGCAATCAACTGTTTAATCGTCAGATTCCGCATCGCCATAGGCATCACCAATAAAATCATGAATCATGCCGCCGCGTTTTGGCAGAACTTTGTTTCCACCTGGGTCGTTGGGAGATGTGAGCACTTGGCCTTCGTAGCCGAGTTCACGCGCGCGCATGAAAGCTAATTTAGCCTCTTCATAGCGGGCGAGGTAGTGATAAGACTTGGCCAATAAGACCCAGCCGTCGCGGTCTTCTGGGTTAACGGCTAAACGAGCCTCTAAGCCGCCGAGCAGGTCGGCCACCGAACTAACGTCAGTTGGTGCGGGCTCTGGAGGCAAGCCGCGCTGAGCCTCTACCGAGGAGACAACAACAGATGCCGAGAGTGCGAACAGAACTAGGCCTGCGCTGGGTAACTTGAAAGCGTGCATAAAAAAACCTCGATATAGCTAGCTATTCTACCTTTAACTACTTCTCATTACTTACTACATTAGTCGTAACTTACCTAAGTTATATATATTAGTTGAACAACCTTAAGACAGCATTAAGAAGGGGGGGCTAACTTGTCTAAAAAACAGCACTCACTTAAGGTATTCTTAAAGAAGGCCGCGTAAAATAACCGCCTTTAACCTTTAAGAGTGTCAACTGCGCCATCATGCCCACACCAAAGACAACCATATGCTGTTAGATAAATACCCGATACTGGTCTATTTGGCTGCAATGACGCTTATCTGGGCATTGTTTAGTTGGCGTGCGCGGCATGTAAACCGCCTCGCGGTGGCGCGAAAAGAAGCTGCTATATCAACTGGAATGAATCAACCGCCTACGCTTCACCCTGTTATAGACCCCAATCTCTGTCGCGGCTGCGGTGCTTGCGTCACCGCCTGCCCTGAGGGCGAGATCATCGGTTTAATCGATGGCCGAGCTGAGCTGATTGAAGCGGCCAACTGCATTGGTCACGGTGCTTGCAAGGCTGCATGCCCGTTTGATGCGATCGACCTGGTCTTTGGCACAGCAGAGCGCGGCGTTGATATACCGCAACTGAGCCCTGAGTTTTTCACCACTCGCGACGGTGTCTCAATCGCTGGTGAGTTGGGCGGCATGGGGCTTATCCGCAACGCCATTACTCAAGGCGTTCAAGCCACAGAGCAATTGGTTGGTCGCCTTAAAAACCAGCCCGCGCCGCAGGAGCTCGAGCAGGACTGCGACTTATTAATTGTGGGAGCTGGGCCAGCAGGTATCGCAGCTGCCTTAACCGCCAAAAAGCATGGAATTTCTGCGATTGTCGTAGAACAGGGCTCATTAGGCGGCACAGTCGCCCATTTCCCACGCAATAAAATTGTCATGACCGCACCGGTTGAACTTCCGCTAGTGGGCAAAGTCAACCTTCGCGAAACCAGCAAAGAGTCCTTACTCGAGTTTTGGCAGGATATTATTGAGCAGCACAAGCCGGATATCCGTTTTGGCGAACAACTTATCGGGCTGGAGGGCGAATTTAACCAATTTACTGGCAAAACCAGCGTCACCGAATACCGCACGAGGGCTGTTCTGCTCTGCCTGGGGCGACGCGGCACTCCGCGCAAGCTCGACATCCCCGGAGAAGAGTTGTCGCATGTTATTTACAGTCTTACGGATGCCAGCCACTTTGCAGGCCGCAAAGCGATAGTAATTGGGGGTGGTGACAGTGCTATTGAGGCGGCTCTCGCTCTCGCGGAGCAGCCACAAACCTCTGTCACGCTCAGCTATCGCGGCAGCGGGTTCAACCGCGCGAAAGCGAAAAATCGCCAGGCACTTGAACAAAGCAGTGTTGATGTCCGGTTGAATTCCGCAGCAATTGCTATCAGCAGCGAGGCAGTGACTTTAAGAGAGGCCGATCAACCTATCGAGGTTGCGGCTGACTTGGTAGTAATATGCGCTGGCGGTATATTACCTACACCGTTTTTAGCTGCGATGGGTATCGAAGTGGAAACTAAATATGGCAGCCAATAAATCTTTACTAAGCAAGCATTTACGCGTGGTAGGCGTTTGCGGAGCCGTGTTGCTGAGCGCACAGACTCTCTCACAATCCGCTGCAGAAAAAACTATCGATAATGCCGATTTTCTGATCCGACAGCGCGACTATGACGCTGCCGCTCAATTGCTCGCTCCAATTGCAAAACAAGGCAACGCTGAGGCTAATTATAGACTGGCCTCACTCTATCAGCGCGGTCGGGGAGTTAAAAAATCTCCCTCAAAAGCCTTTGCTCTTCTGCGCACCGCCTGTGACAGAGGTCACGCCTCGGGCTGCCAACAACTCGCCCTTCTCTACGAATATGGTCGCGGCACTGAGCGAAATCTAGACGCTGCACTCAAGGCACTGACAAAGGCAGAGGCTGCCGGCGCCAACAACACCCAGAAGGCGCTCAAGCGTCTGCGCCAACAGTTGCGCACAGCTCCGAGTCTGCAGCAGTTACAATCCATGATAGCCAAGCAACAGCTGCTGGCACTGCAGCGCGCACTCGAGAAATTTCCCGACCTCACGGCCAAGCCTCTTGATAGCGGCCACACCTTACTCACTTATGCGATAAGCAAAAAATCTCTACCCACCGTTGAATTGCTCTTGCAATACAGTGACGGTAACCGTCCAACGGCATTTGGACAGCCGCCACTGCAAACAGCCACTGTGACTGATGATTTGGCTATGGTTAAGCTGTTACTCGACCAAGGTGCCGCCAAGAATGGACGAGATTCACTGGGCAACTGCGCCCTACACCACGCAGTTAGACTCAACAATGTCGAGCTGGTTGAATTACTGCTCGACGCCGACGCGGATCCCAACTGCAGCAATCAAAACGGCGATCACCCGCGAGACTGGCTCGACACAAAGAATCAGTCTATGGCGCGACTGCTCACCCGTTTTGGCGCCGTGCCAAGTCCAGAAGCGGCCAAACAAGAGACAACTGAGCAACAGCGACAAGCGGCCACACTGGATGCATTGCAAAAACTCAATGAGACCCAGTTTTCAGACTGGCCGCGCTTGCACGTAGCCGCATGGCTGGGCAGCGAAGAGCTAGTGCAAAAGCTTATAGAGGATGAGCGCTCAGCTGACCAAACAAGCACGCAGATCAACAAACTGGATGATAACGGCTACAGCGCACTAGCCAGGGCCGCCATGCGCGGCCACGGCAAAGTGGTAGAGACGTTACTGAAAGCCGGCGCCAGTGATGAACGGCAAATCGAAGGGCAGCCACTGGCTATGCATGCTGCACTGCGCTCGGAAGACTCTGACACAATTCGCCTCTTAACCGCGAAGTCTCTCGATGCCAACTGGCAATCAATTCGATCACTGTTGATGCACTGTCTAGATGAGTGCAGTGATAAAAGTTTTACGCTGCTGTTCTCTAGCCCAAGACTCTCTCTCTCCGAGCTGGAACATCGCGAACTAGGTAACTTGCTCAACGAACTAGCAGCTCGACGCTTACCACTCACTACGCAGTTGTTAATCGACTATTTATCTCAACAGCTCTCGCCAGAAATGTTACTCAAGGCCATCAATAGCAGCAGTGATCTCGGGCGCTCACCGCTCTGGTGGAGTCTACATTACGGAGAAGTTGAATTGGCCGCTAAAATTCATATTCTTGGCGGGCAGTTGGGGGCTGCAGATCACAATGGCGCCTCCCCTCTTCACCTGTTGGCGCGCATTGCTATAAAAACACAATTAGAGCGCTTCCACCCTGTAAAAGAGACTATTGATCAAACAGACAATATAGGCAATACCCCACTGATGGAAGCTGCACTTGAAGGCAATGTAGATGCCATTGTGTGGCTCACTGATTTGGGCGCCAAGGTAGATGTGCGCAACGATAATTCACTCACCGCTTTGATGGTTGCGGCTCAAAATGGCCACTTAAAAGCAGTGAAGACGCTGATTAAAAATGGAGCCAATCCACGAAAACGCAACCGCACCGGACTAACCGTTGCCGAACAAGCAGACAAAAACAATCATCTCGAAATAACAACATTCCTCAACTCTCTTTGAGTCACAGCCTCGCTTGACGAAATCACCAACAACACCAAGACTGAGCTAACAAGCTCAGTTTACTCTGGGCAGCCAAGGAGAGAGCTATGCCCGATTCGACACTCACTGATTCGCAGCTGCGCGAACTGGTTGGCGCACATCACAACACACTTTTAAGCGTCGCACGCGGTATTGTCGGCGACAGCGAAAGCGAAGAAGTGGTCCAACAAGCTTGGTTGCAAGCCTATAACAACTGGCATCAATTTGAGCAGCGCTCCAATGTTCGCACTTGGCTAACCCGCATTGTTATAAATTGCGCCAAGATACAGCTGCGCAGTCGCAAACGAGAGACTTTGTTTGCAGATATGGGCCAAGATACAAACTACACAGACCCTCTAGAAGAACGTTTTAACAGCCGCCAGCACTGGCAGAAACCCCTAACCCAGTGGAGTGAAGAGAGCCCTGAACAGCTGCTAATGCGCGATCAGCTCGCCCGCTGTTTAAAAGCACTCTTGACCCGCATGCCGGCAAAGCAGCGCGCACTGCTGGCTATGCGCGATCACGCACAATTAGGGTTTGAAGAAATCTGTAACGAACTGGGGGTTTCTGCATCTAATGCACGGGTACTACTCTATCGCGCGCGTACACAAATTACTGCCTTAACTGATCACTATGAGGAGACCGGCGAATGCTGAAGTGCAAACAAATCCCGGAACTCACCAGCGCAATGCTAGATGATCAACTAAGCTTCTATCAGCGTTGGCAGGTAAAGCTACATCTATTTATCTGTCACCGTTGTCGCGATTATTGGCGCGCACTCTTATCGACTGTCACCGCACTTGGCACTTATACCGACAGAGCGAGCGAAGAGCAGGTTGAACAAGTAGTTGCCTCAGTTAAATCGCACTCCTCAAGTGACCCAATAACACCAGAAAAATAACTTTGTAACAAAGTGGGTCGGGCTGCATCAAATTAACAGCAAGCCGATTTAATCGCGGTTTGCAGCTTTAACCTGTAGTTAACCCGAGGAAATAGATCATGGCTAAAATTAACGACAAATCTCAAGAGTTAAAACGCACTCCGCTCTATTCAACCTTGCTAGGCGGAGCATTGTTGGCCGGCTCTCTGAGTAGCGGCATTGCCAGCGCCGAGAGCAACCCCTTCCAAACAGTGGACTTAGGTAGCGGCTATCAACTCGCTATGGGACATAGCAAACACGGCGAAGGCAAATGCGGTGAAGCCAAGTGCGGCGCCGACATGGCCAGCGACAAAATGGGCGAAGGCAAATGTGGTGAAGCTAAATGCGGCGCCGACATGGCCAGCGACAAAATGGGCGAAGGCAAATGTGGCGAGGGCAAGTGTGGTAGCCAATAACCGACCACTGCCACGCGGTGCAGGCTTAGGCCTGCGCCGTGAGCTTATCGAACAGCTGTGCGCTTCTCCGCAGTCTGTGGACTTTTTGGAGCTGGCTCCCGAGAACTGGATAAAAACCACCGCAACTCTCAAGCGCCAGCTAGCTGAGCTAGCAGAACGCCATCCAATAACGTGCCACGGCCTGTCGCTGTCTCTGGGCAGCCCCGACCCGCTCGATGGCCATTTATTAACAGCCATCAGCCAATTTAACCGCGAGTACGGCGTGGCTTACTACACAGAACATTTGAGTTACTGCAGTGCCGGCGGACACTTTTACGATTTAGCACCCATCCCTTTCACTGAAGAGGCCGTTGTCTATACAGCCAAAAGAATACGCAAAGTACAAGAGACACTGGGAGAGAGAATTGGAGTGGAGAACATCAGCTACTACGCAGCACCCGGGCAACATCTCAACGATGCGATGGACGAAGCCAGTTTTTTACTGGCTGTTACCCAAGAGGCCG
>JBELGO010000005.1:0-39673 GCA_042091915.1 SAR92 clade bacterium
AGCATCAAACGCGCGAAAGTCTTCGCATCTGGCGAAGTGACTAAAGCAGTTACTTTAGTCGGTGTTGGTGCAACTGCTGGTGCCCGCGCTGCTATTGAAGCAGCCGGCGGCAAGGTTGAAGGTTAAGTAAAGCTAATGGCGACTCCTGCGGGCATGCCTAACGGCGGATCAAAAGGTTTAGGCGAGCTGTGGGCTCGCCTTCGCTTTTTGTTCTTGGCGATTATTGTCTACCGTCTCGGTACGCATATTCCTGTCCCAGGTTTTGATCCCGATCGCTTGGCAGATCTCTTCACCCAAAATCAGGGTACATTCCTGGGCATGTTTAACATGTTCTCAGGCGGTGCTTTGGAGCGTATGAGTATTCTCGCGCTGGGGATCATGCCCTATATCTCTGCTTCTATTATCATGCAGCTGCTCTCGGCCAGTGTGCCGGCTCTCGAGCAGTTGAAGAAAGAGGGTGATGCCGGTCGCAGGAAGATCAACCAGTACACGCGCTACGGTGCAGTTGTGCTAGCTTTGGTGCAAGGTACCGCGATGGCAGTGGGTTTTGCCTCGCAGGGTTTGGCCTACGAAGTAAATACAATGTTTTACCTGGTCGCCATCGGTTCTTTGGTGGCTGGCGCTATATTTATGATGTGGCTGGGTGAGCAGATTACCGAGCGCGGTATCGGCAACGGTATCTCGATGCTGATATTTGCAGGGATTGTTGCAGGTATTCCCAGCGCCATCGCTCAGGCCTTAGAGTCAGCTCGCCAAGGTGATCTCAACCCGCTGACACTAGTTATAGTTTTGTTGATCGCCATTGCAGTGGTCTATTTTGTAGTGACTATCGAGCGTGGTCAGCGCCGTTTGACAGTCAATTACGCGCAACGTCAGGGGCGTCAAGCATACAACGCACAGACCTCTCACTTACCGCTCAAAGTGAATATGGCCGGTGTAATCCCCGCTATTTTTGCCAGTAGTTTGTTGATGTTCCCGAGCTCTTTGAGCAGCTGGTTTGGTCAAGGTGCCAACGCACCGGCTTGGTTGCAAGATCTATCGTTGTTAATTGGCCCAGGTCAGCCTCTGTATATCTTGTTGTTCTCGGCTTTAATTATATTTTTCTGCTTCTTCTACACGGCATTGATGTACAACCCGAAAGAAGTCGCGGATAACCTGAAACGTGGCGGTGCTTTTTTGCCCGGTATCCGCCCTGGTGAGCACACTGCTAAGTACATTGACAGTGTTACCACCCGTTTGACATTGATAGGAAGTATTTATATTACCTTGATCTGTCTATTACCGATGGTGCTCAACGTGCAGTTCAATGTCCCCTTCTACCTCGGTGGAACGTCGATGTTGATTGCAGTAGTGGTGACCATGGACTTTATGGCCCAGGTGCAATCGCACTTGATGTCTCAGCAGTATGACTCGCTGATGAAGAAGGCCAACTTAAAAAATGTTGGCCGTAAATAGTAAGTTTGGCCCCTTAGAGAGAGGTTTGCGATGAAAGTACGTGCATCCGTTAAGAAGATGTGTCGGAACTGTAAGGTTATCCGTCGCAATGGTTCGGTTCGAGTGATTTGTAGTGTCGAACCGCGTCATAAGCAACGCCAGGGATAATCTGGTTGATTTTTTGACCATCTGCCAGTATTCTACCGCGCCTTTTTGCAGTCTATGCTGCAAGCGCCTAAGAGCTGGGTTAATTAAGTAAGAGAGTGGAGTAACGCGAATGGCCCGTATTGCCGGTGTCAATATTCCCGATAACAAACACGCCGTCATTTCTTTGACATACGTGTTCGGTATCGGTCGACCGACTGCTAAGAAGCTGTGTGCCGATTTAGGTATTGCAGAGACAACTAAGATTTCAGATCTCACCGAATCTGAGCTGGACAACGTGCGTAATGCCGTTGGTGAGCTCTCGGTTGAGGGTGATTTGCGCCGTGAAGTGAGCATGAGCATTAAGCGTCTGATGGACCTCGGTTGTTTCCGTGGCATTCGTCACCGTCGCAATTTGCCGCTCCGCGGTCAGCGTACCAAGACTAACGCACGCACCCGTAAAGGGCCGCGTCGTCCCATTAAAAAGTAATCCGAGGAACGGTTTGCAATGGCTAAAGCAACTAGCAAAACCACCCGTAAAAAGGTCAAGAAAAGCGTTGTTGATGGCGTAGCACATATCTACGCATCATTTAACAACACCATCGTCACTATCACCGATCGTCAAGGCAACGCCTTGTCTTGGGCGACTGCTGGTGGTTCTGGTTTCCGTGGTTCGCGTAAGAGCACGCCCTTTGCCGCACAGGTTGCAGCAGAGCGCGCTGGAGAAGCGGCTAAAGAATACGGTCTCAAGAATCTCGATGTTCAAGTAAAAGGCCCCGGGCCTGGCCGTGAATCTGCCGTCCGTGCACTTAACAATGCCGGCTACAAGATCACTAACATCACCGATGTTACGCCTATCCCACACAACGGCTGCCGTCCGCCGAAAAAACGTCGCGTATAAGCGCCGCAAGAAGAGAGTTATAGCATGGCTAGATATCTAGGACCCACTTGTAAACTGTCACGCCGCGAAGGTACTGACTTGTTCCTAAAGAGCGGCGTTCGCCCTCTGGAGAGCAAATGTCGCGCTGAGAGCGCACCTGGTCAACATGGCCAGCGTCGCGGTCGTCTGTCTGATTACGGCGTTCAGTTGCGTGAAAAGCAGAAAGTTCGCCGTATCTACGGTGTGCTTGAGAAGCAGTTCCGCAACTACTACAAAGAGGCTGCGCGTATAAAAGGCAATACAGGTGAAAACCTGCTGACCCTGCTTGAGCGTCGTTTAGATAACGTTGTCTATCGTATGGGTTTTGGTTCTACCCGTGCCGAATGTCGTCAACTTGTCGCGCACAATTCGATCATGGTCAACGGTCAGAAAGTTAATATCCCCTCTTATCGCGTAGCGGAAGGTGATGTAGTTTCTATCCGTGAACGCTCTAAAAAGCAACTGCGTGTTGCTACTGCTCTGCAGCTTGCTGCCCAGCGCGGTGATTCGGAGTGGGTATCGGTAGACAGCAACAAGATGGAAGGTACATTTGTGCGCTTCCCTGACCGTTCTGATCTGCCAGCCGAGATCAACGAAAACCTGATCATTGAGCTTTACTCTAAGTAATTGCTGACAAAGCTTCACAGGGAAAAACTATGAATTCTGTCAATGAATTGTTAACGCCGAAGAATATCGACGTAGTGAGCTACGACGGTAACCACGCCAAGGTGGTTTTAGAGCCTTTTGAGCGCGGTTTCGGTCACACTCTGGGTAATGCCCTGCGCCGTATTCTGCTCTCCTCCATGTCTGGCGCTGCCGTCACAGAAGTTGAGATCGATGGTGTCGAACACGAATACAGCAGTATTGAGGGTGTTCAGGAAGATGTGATGAGCATTCTTCTCAACCTCAAAGGTGTAGCCATGGTAATGGAGGGTAGCGAAGATACTACTCTGTCCATTAATGTTAAGGGCCCTTGTACAGTGACTGCGGGTGATATCCAAGTAGACAACCACGTCGAGGTGATCAACCCTGACCATGTCATTGCTACCATTTCCGGCAAAGCTGAGTTCAATGCGCGTTTGCGCGTTGAGTCAGGCCGCGGTTATCAGCCAGCTGATGCGCGCGTTACTGAAGAAGAGACTCGTTCCATCGGTCGCTTGCAGTTAGACGCTACCTTCAGCCCGGTATACCGTGTTGCCTACAGCGTCGAGAGCGCTCGCGTAGAGAACCGCACCGACCTGGACAAGCTGGTTCTAGAAATCGAAACCAACGGTACAATTGATCCTGAAGAAGCTATTCGTCGCTCTGCGACAATCCTTCAGCAACAGTTGGCAGCATTCGTTAATCTGCAAGGCGAAGCAGCCGCCGAGCCCGAAGCCAAAGAAGAGCAGATTGACCCGATTCTGCTGCGCCCTGTCGACGATCTCGAGTTGACTGTGCGTTCAGCGAACTGCCTCAAAGCAGAAAGCATTTACTATATTGGTGATCTGATCCAGCGCACCGAAGTTGAGCTGCTTAAAACCCCTAACTTGGGTAAAAAGTCGCTTACAGAGATCAAAGATGTGCTCGCGTCGCGAGGTCTTTCACTGGGCATGCGCCTTGAGAACTGGCCACCAGCTAGCCTCAAAACTGAACGTGAGATGGCATAAGCCGCTCTATTAATCCTTGCTGAGAAAGCAACGAACGAAGGAAGATTATCATGCGTCATCGCTATAGTGGCCGCAAACTCAACCGCACTGGCTCACACCGTCGTGCTATGTTCCGCAATATGACTGTCTCACTGCTTGAGCACGAGTTGGTAAAAACTACTCTGCCAAAAGCAAAAGAGCTGCGTGGTTACGCTGAGCCTATCATCACTTTGGGTAAAGAAGATTCAGTAGCTAACCGTCGTCTGGCTTTCAGCCGTCTGCGCAGCAAGTCGGTTGTCGGCAAGCTGTTCAATGAGCTCGGCCCACGTTATCAAGAACGCCCGGGTGGCTATCTGCGTATTCTCAAATGTGGCAATCGTGCGGGTGATAACGCTCCGATGGCCTACGTTGAGTTAGTGGATCGCCCTCAAGTCGCTGCTGAAGACGAGTAATTTTCAGTCGGCGAAAAAAACCGGGCAGCGCCCGGTTTTTTTTCGCCCGTGAAAAGTTTCATCGGCCCAGTCTATTGACCGCGCTGCGTTCGAGCGTTGCGAGGTTGAGTAGAGTCAGCTGTTTGCCCCAGGCGCATCCAGTGTCTAAAGCGTGTAGATTTGGACCGCAGTAGCGTCCTTCTAATGCGGCCCAGTGGCCAAAGATGATCGACTTATCGGCCATTTTTCTGCGCGGTGCGTCGTACCAAGGTAATGTTCCCTGGGGCGGCGAACCGGGAGCCCCTTTAGCCGAGAGTTGCAATGCGCCTCGCTTGGTGATGAAACGCATTCGGGTGAGATAGTTTGTGATCACTCGCAGGCGCTCGACCCCTCGAAGTTTTTCACTCCACATCGCAGGATGGTTGCCGTACATTGCTGCCAAATAACCGTCACAGTCATCACTAGCCAGCGTTTTTGACACCTCTGTAGCCAGACGCAAGGTTTTACTCCGGCCCCAGAACGGGGGTACTCCGGCATGGACCAGTAGGTGTTGTTCTACACGCATTGCCAGTGGCCTGCTCCGCAACCAATTGATGAGCAATTCGCAGTCAGGTGCTTTAAGTATCTCGCTTAGCGTATCTTTTTTAGAAGGTTTGGCGTGGCCGCGTGCGATGGCAATTAAATGCAGATCATGATTGCCCAGAACGGTGGCAAAGCTGTCGCCTAGCTCACGACAAAAGCGCAATATCTCAAGCGATTGTGGTCCCCGGTTGACTAGATCGCCGACCGCCAACAAGCGATCGCTGCGGCTATCAAAGCTGACGCTTTCTAGCAGTAGTTGTAGCTCGTCATAGCAGCCTTGTATATCGCCAACGACGTAATCGACCATATCAATTGACTTGGTGCGGGGTGGCGAGAAGGAACGGCTTTATCTCAGCTTCGAAGCTCGCTCCGTCACTGTCTACCAACTGATAACTACCCTGCATAGTACCGATTGGAGTGTCTATAACAGCGCCGCTGGTATAGGTGTAGCTCGCCCCTGGGGCAATGAAAGGTTGTTCACCGACAACCCCGACACCAGAGACCTCGCGCTGGCGCTGGTTGCTATCGATGATAAGCCAGTGACGGCTGAGTAGCTGGACAGCTTTGTCGCGATGGTTGGTGACGGTGATGCGGTAGGCAAAGGCGTAGTTATCGCTCTCTGGCTCAGATTGCGCTTGCAAATATTCTACTTCCACGTCAACGTCGATACGCGGGTCCGTGGTTGTTTTATCTGTCTGTGTCATTCACTGTTCGCTCGTCGTTAGCGGCTGTAGTTTTTGCCACTCGCTAATGGTGTTAGCTACAGCAACAAACTCTCCGACGCTCAGCTGTTCCGCGCGCCGGTTGAGATCGATAATGTCACCCACCTGTTGTAAACATTCGTTGTATGGGCGCAGTGCGTTGCGCAAAGTTTTGCGCCTCTGGCCAAAGGCGTGAGCAACGATTTTACCCAGCAGCAGATGATCATAAGCGCGATGGGGCAGTTCAATGTGGGGGGTGAGTTTGACTACGGCGGACTGGACTTTGGGTGGTGGGCGAAAGGCGCCGGGCGGAACGGCGATCACCGGCATGACGCGACAGTGATACTGAATCATGACTGACAATCGGCCGTAAGCTTTTGTGCCGGGCTGAGCGCCGAGGCGATCAACTACCTCTTTTTGAAGCATGAAATGCATATCTGCGATTAACTCGCGATAGTTGAGCAGATGAAAAAGTAGCGGCGTAGAGATGTTGTAGGGCAAGTTACCCACCAGTCGCAACTTGTGGCCTGGTTTGTAGAACTGCTGATAGTCGGCTTTAAGGGCATCGCCACTGTAAATATTTAGGGCAGGAAATCGCTGCGTTAAGTAGGCGACTAAATCTCTATCGAGTTCAATAACATGCATGCTAGGACAGGCGGGATAGAGATATTCGGTTATGGCTGCCATACCGGGGCCGATCTCAATGAGGTTGTCCTCGGCACCTGGGTTAATGGTTTTGACAATACGCTCTATTATCGAGCGGTCGACGAGAAAATTTTGCCCAAAGCGTTTGCGCGGCTGATGTTCTGTCACATTCTCTCCTGGCTGCTAGCCATCTGGGCTGCAACATCTATTGCGGTAGTTAAGCTACCTGTATCTGCACTGCCTGTGGCGGCAAGATCCAGTGCGGTACCGTGGTCAACTGAGGTGCGTATGATGGGGAGTCCGAGCGTTATATTCGCTGCGCGCCCAAAACCCTGGTATTTGAGTACCGGTAGGCCTTGGTCATGATACATCGCCAAGACGGCATCAGCGCGCGCGAGCCACTTTGGAGTAAATAGCGTATCGGCAGGTAGAGGTCCGATAAGATTGTATCCCTCTGCTTGCAGGCGCCTGATAGCAGGTTCGATTATCTCGATCTCTTCACGCCCTAGATGACCGGATTCACCGGCGTGTGGGTTCAGGCCAGCAACCAGAATAGTGGGGCTTTCGATACCAAATTTGGATTCTAGATCGGCAGCTAAGATTCTAATGACAGATTCCAGTAGCGTTGAATCGATACTGTCTGCAACGTGCCGCAGGGGTAGATGCGTGGTCGCAAGTGCTACCCGCAGCGAGTCACTGGCTAGCATCATCACCACCTGATCAGTCGCTGTTTTTTCGGCCAGATACTCAGTGTGGCCAGAGAACGGCAGGCCAAATTCATTGATGGTGGATTTTTGCACAGGACCGGTAATCAATGCCGCACACTGCTTGTCGGCCACTAAGGCGATGGCGCGATCCAAGCAATCGACAACATAGCCGCCGTTGCGCGGATTAAGCTGCCCGGCCTGTACAGCCACTGGACAGGTAATTGGATCAATACAGAGCTCGCTCGGTGCCAGTGGTTCAGGTTTTTTGCGCGCTGCTATTAATTTGAGGGGTAGTCCGAGTTGTTTGGCGCGCTCAGTCAAGACAGCGGGATCAGCAATGGCTACCAGTTCATGGCGACACCCGTGCTGGACCAGTGAGATTAACAAGTCTGGGCCAATACCCGCGGGCTCTCCAGGGGTGACAGCAAAGCGCAGGGTCATAGCGCGGTGCTGTCTTGCTCGAGTAGTCCGGGTATATTTTTGATCTCGACAAAAGCCTCGTCGCGTATCTCTTGCAGCCAAACCTGAAGTTCGGCGTCAAACTTTCGCTGGCTGAGCAAGTTGCGGGCGCGATTGCGCAAAATTTCGTTGCTGAAATCTTGGTTGCGTCGCTCAGTGACTTGAAGAATGTGCCAGCCAAACTGCGACTGGAATGGCGCGCTGACGTCATCGAGTGCAATGGAGCTCATAATTTGTTCGAACTCAGGTACAAACATTCCCGGAGTAGACCAGCCGAGCTCTCCGCCAGAGAGTGCGGAACCTTTGTCCTCCGAGTATTCGCGGGCCAGATCAGCAAAATCTTCACCATCCAGCAGACGTTGACGCAAACCTTCAAGCTCTGCCACAGTCTGTTGCGGATCGCGGATTTGATTCGGGGAAAGGAGAATGTGGCGGGCAAAATGTTGCTCAATCAGCTGTTCGCCACCGCCGCGACGATCGAATAACTTGAGGATATGCCATCCAGCGCCGCTCTCTAATACCTGACTTACTTCGCCGGGCTCCAGCTGGGCTACTGCAGTGCTAAAGAGCTCGGGGAGTTCTGCACTATTGCGCCAACCTAGGTCGCCGCCTTGGGTCGCGGAGCTGTCGTTGGAGTAGCTCAATGCCAGTGAGGCAAAGTCGGCGCCATTTTGTGCTTGGCTGGCTAGATCTTCGGCTTGGGCTATCAGCTCAAGGCGCTCTGGGTCGCTCAGAGCAGAGCGCTTGCTGAGCAGGATATGACCTACCCGCACTTCCGAGGCACTGAGCAGTTGACCCTCTTGTGAATTTAAGAAATTGTCGAGTTCGCGATCGCTAATGCGAATACGGCGCATGACGTTGCCCTGTTGCACACGGCGCAGGATCATTTCTGTGCGAATTTGTTCGCGCAAGCCAGCGTAACCACCGGCTTGTTCCTCTACTGCGGCAATATATTGCTCTACGCTTACCTCAGAGCTGGCCGCCAGTCTAGCTATCGCTTGGTTAATCTCTTCGTCTGCGATACGCACTCCAGCTCGCAGTCCCAGGTTGAGTTGTAAACGTTCAGAGATAAGCCGTTCAATCACTTGCGCTGCCAGCATCTGTGGCGGAGGCAGGTTACCGCCAGAGCGCTCTATTTGCGCATAGATATCTTCAAGCCGCTGCTCGAGCTCGCTCTGCATGACGACATCTTCATCGACAATAGCGGCGATGCGATCGACCACTTGCAGTTGAGCTGCGGCCGTCGCAGAGAATGCCAAAAGTAGAGCCGCTAGGGCACGGGGGACGTTGTTAAAAATCATCGCGCTTCTCATAACCAAAAATACCGTTGCTAAGTGTAGAGTCTACCCGGTTACTGCTGCCGGCTAGGCCTTTAAATTGTATTTGAAAGAGTATCCCATTGCTGGTCTCGAGACTCTGGTCCGGTATCGCCAGCAGATCGCTGCGCTCTAAGTGACGACGTGCGACGAGACTAGCACGCCAACAGCAACTGTCATACTCGAGGCCGGCAAATAGTTCAATGTCGCGGCCGTGGGTAAGATCGCGATTCCAGCGCGCCACCCAGCGCATATTGCCAAACAGCGGTGCAACTACAGAGAGATCGAGTTGTTCGATAGCCTGCGAGTAAAAGAGTTCCCTATCCTCTACCTGATAAGAGGCATTGGCGCGTTGTGTGTAACGGTAGGCCAAATTGGCCAGTGCGCCATCCTCGCGTTTGTAACGCATAGAAAAACTGCCGCGCTGCACTCGGTTATCTTCGCGATCGTAGCTGATATCGCCAGTGAGTTGCCACTGCTTGGAGAGTTGAGCGTCAAACGAACTCGCCAAAGAGTTCTCGGCGAAGGGGCTGTAACCTAGAGCATCATAGAGTGTGATTTGCGGCTCCTGCAATGACCAGGTATGCGCGAGACTAACTTGCCAAAGCTGGCGTCCGTCAGCGTCTAAATGGCGGCTGGTGATAGCGCCGGTGAGTCGCTGCGCGTCGCCCACTCGATCGCCACCAACGAAACGGTTGGCGCGAAATTGGCTCTCGTAGGTCGGAGTCATCAACAGGCTGTCAAAGTTGGGGAGTTCACTCTGATCGCGGTGGCTGTTGTGCAGATAGAAGAGCCGCGGTTCGAGAGTTTGTGTTCCGGTGAGCCCTTGGCGCTCAAAGAACAAGCCGCTATCAAGCGAGGCTGTGGGCACTGTCACTGAGGGTTGATCATCAATCAGTGTTCCTGCTGGGTTGTCGAGCTGATAGGCGAGGTGATGGGTACCGACGGTCGGTTTGATATAGCCCCAACCCCACTGTTTATTCCAACTCAGCTTGTAGTGGCTGCGCAAACGGCTGCCAGTAGCAAGCGTTGTATCGTCGTGCTCAAACTGACTGAGTTGGTTGTCGAGCGAAAGTACCCAGCGGCGCTTGAAACTATAGCGACCGTTGGCTACCAATTCGGGTGCAAGGGTATATTGCGGATCCAGTTCAAAACTGATGATTTGGTAATCCTCAACGGCTATCCCCAGCTGCCAAATCTCGCCGCGATAGCCTAGAGCCGCCGTGCGGTTGAGGTAGGAGGCTGACTCAGTTTCAATGGATTGATTGCCAAAGTCGCGCAAGTAGTCGCGATCACTCACTTCGTTGTAACTGATGCGGGTAAACAAGTTGCCAATATCGCCGCTATGGTCCAGCGCGACCATCGAGCGGTCTTCACCTTCATAGCTGGGTCTGAGCACAGTGTCCTCTTCGCCGCCACCGCTATCGTCTGCCAAAAATGCGGTGCTGAGTGATGTGTTGGACCAGCGGTTGAGATAGCGCCCTTCAACGCCGAGACTAAAGCCTCTTTCGGTCAGCAAGCGCGGAGTGAATGTAATGTCGTAGTTCTCTGCCAAGTTCCAATAAATGGGTTGTGCGTAATCGATGCCGTTGCGGCTGTTGCTACTAATTTCTGGGGACAAAAGTCCGCTTGAGCGGTTGTCGTTGATAGGAAATCGCAGCCAAGGAAAGTAAAAGACAGGCATGTCTTTTATCTCTAGGGTGGCGTCGCGCACAGTCGCAAATCCACTCGTTTCGTCAATGCTGATCTGGGCGGTGTTTAGCTGCCAATCATCACTGGTCGGTGGGCAGCTGGTATATGTGGCGTCTTGAATAGTCAGCTCGCCTTGTGCACTGCGCGAAAGGCGACCTGCAGTGCCGCGAATACTAGCGCCGTGAATCACATAAGTGGCTTGATCAATGCTCACCTCGCGGTGAGCTAGATTGAGGTCGGCGCGCTCTCCTAGAAGCAACAGACCGGGCTCGCGCATCTGTACATTTCCCTCGAGGGTCACGCGGCGATCATTTTGGTTGAGCGCGGCGCGGTCACTGCGCACCTGTCGATACCCTTGAGAGATTTGGACATCACCGATGAGTTCGACGTCACCGTCTGCGTTCGCCTGTGTTTGGTCAGCGTTAACACGCAAGGGGGCGGAACTCGGATCGCGCTGGGCATCGGGGTAGTCGCGGAGCGGTTCGACATATTCACCGCAGCAGTGAGAGGGGAGCTCGGCGCGGCGCTCGCTGGGCAGCTGCTCGATAGCGACCCAGTCGAGATTGTTATTGGGAGCGACGCGCGCCTCGTCAGTGCTGCTCTGCTGTGCCTTGAGGGCGGCCTGCAAACTGCGTTGGGGGCGTTTATAAGGTGCGCGAGCGCTGGGCTGTTGTTGGCAACTCCAGCCACCGTCCGCAGCAGTGCAGCGCCATTCGGGTGCCGTTTCTGGTTGCGCCGCTGCGGCAACAGCCGCGGGCAGTGCAGCAACACAAAATAGGGCAACCAGTGGATGGCGCGTAAAACGAGCGATAGACAGTGGCACAGCTGAATCCTTTATTATTAGTGGGCATTTTAACTGATATTTGACCCTGTGCTAGGGTTGTTGCCGAGCAATTCGGTTAGAATTCCTACAGCGGCAGAGTTGAGATGAGAGCATAGATGGACAGTGTTGAAGCGGAACAGCAAAAAGCGTTGCAACAGTGGTTGCAAAATCAGCTACCTGAGCATGCTGGCCTCCCTGTTTTGAGGCCGCTGCCCGGCGATGCTGGTCAGCGTCGCTATTGGGAAATCGTTGATCAGCCCGATTATTTAGTCGCTAGCAGTCCACCGGAAAGTGAACCCAATCGAAGTTTTATCGCCTGTACGTTGCTTTTGGCCAGGAATGGACTACCGGTCCCCAAGCTTTTTGCGATAGATCTCTCGAGAGGCTTCTTTCTTTTGGAGCATCTAGGTCGTCAACCGTTGCGCAGTCTCTACCCCACTGATGGGGCGGACGCATTACAGCCCGCACTGTCGCTGCTCTCTTCTCTGGCAGCCATACCTGGCGCTGAACTGGCCGAGCTTCCTGAGTACGATCGCGCCAAATTAGTCGCCGAGATGGAGCTGTTCGAACAGTGGTTTGTCGCAGAACTGCTGAGCATAGAGTTAAACAAAGTGGAGCGAAGTGAGTTGGCCGCTCTGTATCAGCAGCTGGCAACCTCGGCCATTGAACAGCCGCAAGGCTTTGTTCACAGAGATTATCACTGTCGCAATATTATGCTTTCCGATACCCCTGCAGCAGAGTTACAACTGGGTATTATCGATTATCAAGATGCCGTGGTCGGGCCGCTCAGCTACGACCTGGTGTCACTGCTCAAGGATTGTTATTGGCAGTGGCCGTCAGCTACGCGAGAGGCATTGGTAGCTGAGTTTTACCGCCACAACATCGCCCCGCTTGAGGGCTCTCCGTCGCTTGCCGAATTCAGCCGTCAGTTTGATTGGATGGGGTTGCAGCGTCATATTAAGGTGCTGGGTATTTTTGCCCGCTTGGCTCTGCGCGACAATAAGCCGGGCTATTTGCAGGACTTGCCACTGGTGATTCACTACACGTTAGAGGTGGCGGCATGCTATCCACAGCTACAACCTTTTGCTGAATGGTTTAAAGCGCGGTTGATGCCGACCATTGCCAAGCAGTCTTGGTTTGGCGAGCTGGGTGCGGCTGGCCAATGAGAGCGATGATTCTGGCTGCCGGTGAAGGACGGCGTATGCGCCCACTCACCGACAGTGTTCCAAAGCCTCTGTTGCCATTAGCCGGGCGGCCCATTATCGAGCACAGTTTGCAGAAATTAGTCGCCGCGGGCGTCTCTCAAATAGTCATCAATGTCAGCTGGCTGGGCGAACAAATAGTAGAGCACTTCGGCGACGGTAAGCGCTGGGGCGCCAGTATAGAGTGGTCGCGTGAGGCGACCCCGCTTGAGACCGCGGGTGCTGTAGTAAAGGCTTTACCACTGCTCGGCGATGAGCCATTTATATTGATCAATGGTGATATCTGGTGCGACTACCCGATCGAAAATCTGGTTGGCCGTGCAGCGCAGTTAACGCCTCAGCAGAACGCTCACCTGGTCATGGTCGATAATCCGCCGCATCACCCCGCGGGCGACTTCGCTATCACTAACGGTCAGCTCGCGTTGCCAAACAACGGCGGTGCGCTAACCTTTAGTGGCATCAGTGTGTGGCGTCCACAAGCTTTCCAGTCGTTGCCCTACTCATCTACCGCGCCGCTGCCACTGCGCGAAGTGCTACTGCCGCTGCTCTCCAAGGGGGGCGTAGCTGGTGAATATTGGCAGGGCCAATGGTGCGATATCGGCACCCCAGAGCGCCTTGCAGAGATAAACCGGAAGCTCAGCAGTGATTAGCTTGCCGATACGTTTTTGGCAGCTGAGTAGTGGGTGCCTCGCATTGGCGATTGCGCTGGGTTCGCTGCTGCCGCTCAATTCCGCCGTTGATATCGCCGGCTCAGACAAGCTGCATCATTTCGTTGCTTACTCACTGCTAACGTATCTTCTGGCGCGCAGCTACATCGCGACAATGGGTTGGTTGAAAGTAGCTATCGCCGCAGTGGCCTACGGGGCGGTTATTGAAGTTTTGCAGGCATTGAGCGGCTATCGCAGTGCCGAGTTAGGGGATTTATTGGCCAACACCTTAGGTTGTGTCGGCGGTTTGCTGATTTGTCAGTTAACCAAACGCTGGTTTTAGCTGATCTCTACTTTGACGGTTGCGGCGGATAGCGGCGCTGCGCCAGCGATAGCCAGTGCCAGAGTTGTCAGCTCCTGCCAACCATCGGCCGCGCGGATACCTTTTGCTGCGCGGTCGATCGCAGCGAGCTGGTGAAGATACATACGCAGTTGAGCTGAGCGATTGCGCTGCAGAGCTCTTCTCATGGCGGCCATACGGTTAGACCATACCCCTACCTTTTTAAGCGCCGCCTCGCTGCCCAAGCCGCGCTCACAGAGTTCGGCAGCTTGCGCCAAACTGCGCAGATCGCGACCCAATGCCCACAGCAGCGGCAGTAACTCGCCACCCTCCGCGCGCATTCCGCGCAAAGAGCGCGCTACCGCTTGGGTGTCGCCTTCGAGCATGCGGTCTAAAAATTCCCAAGTGTTGTAGCGTGCACTGTCGGCAACGACATTGGAGAGCCGTTGAGCATCGATCTGTCCATCTATCGCCAGCAGTTTGAGCTTTTCGATCTCTTGTACAGCGGCCAACAAATTGCCTTCTACGCGTTCGGCGAGCAGTGCCGCCGCCTCGTCATTAACCGCTATTCCCGCTTTTTTAAGCCGCTGCGCAATAAAGCGGGGCATTTGTGCTGCGCTGACTGCGGGTGCTTGAACAATGGCGCCGAGCGTATCAATTTTTTTTACCCAGGCACTGTTGAGGAGGGTTTTGTCGAGCTTGCCAGTGACCACTAGCAGCAGTTGATCGGAGTCTCGGCGCTCCAGCCATTCGATTATCGCTGCGCCTTTATCGGTCGGTTTGCCGCCAAGGCGAAGTTCAATGATTTTTCGGTTGGCAAATAGCGACAGTGCACTGGCCTCATGGTAGAGCGTGTCCCAGTTGAATCCGGCATCGCAGTGCAGAACCTCACGCTCGGCAAAGCCTGCATCGCGGGCAGTACTGCGCACCGAGTCGCACGCCTCTTGCACCAAGAGTGGCTCGTCACCGCTAATCAAATAAACCGGTAACAGCGGTTCTCGCAGCGTTGCAGAGAGCTTGTCGGCAAAGATCTTCACTGGCTATTGCGCGACACAACCATCAGCTGGCGCAGCAGTTGATCAATAAGCTGTTGGCGCATCTCTTGTTCGACCAGTGCGCGTTCATTTTTGCTGGCGAGAATATTGTCCTCAATGTTTCTATAGAGTCGCTCAATTTTTACCGTCTGCGATTGGATGAGTGTCTCATCGCCGCGCTTGAACGAGAAGGTAAGCGCCATATTCAGTTGCTGTTCAGCAACTTTGATGGCCGATGTAACTGTGGCGACACGCTTGGCGACAGCAAAGGTTTCAATCACTAATGAGTGATCGGCTGAGGCGGTGTTGACCGGTACCCGTTGGCTCAACTCGCGCTCTAGCTGCAGAGCGATAGTGCGGTAACGATCTTCAGCAATGATGTGGATGCCGTCTATCTCTAGACGATCAAAGCCGGCACCGCGCAATTGCCAGCCGCAGCTGCTGACAACTAGACAGAATGCCAGAGCAAAAATAGCCGTGATGCGGTGACTTGTGTTACAACTTTGTGCAGACATAGCCTCTCCTCAATTGGCAACAATGCTCACGAGCTTGCCGGGAACAACAATCACCTTGCGCACAGTCACATCCTCTAAAAAGCGCTGTGCCGACTCACATTCCAAGGCCAATTTTTCTAGCAGTTCTTTATCGGCATCCGCAGCGGCTACAATTTTACCGCGCACTTTGCCATTGACCTGGACAACCATCTCTATGGTCGACTGCTGCAGTGCGCTCTCATCAACGCTAGGCCAGGGTGTGTCGGTGATGGCGGTACTGTTGCCGAGCTCTGCCCACAAGTGGTGGCAGAGGTGCGGTGCGATTGGGGTAAGCAGCAAGAGTGCAGATTCTAGAGCCTCGCGGACTACCAGAGGGCTTTGGGCAATACTGCTGTCGATACGCGCGACATCGTTGAGCAGCTCCATGACTGCAGCAATGGCTGTATTAAAGGTTTGTCGGCGGCCGTAATCGTCTCCAACCTTAGATATAGTCTGGTGCGTTTTGCGCCGCAGTTCAGCCAGTGGTTGTGCCAGCTGATCGCTGGACCCGACCAGCGCGGCAGTGTCTAAAGTGTCACCGTGCGTCGCTGCAATATGCTCGCTGACCATTTTATGCAGTTTGCGCAAGAACCGTTGCGCCCCGGCAACGCCCTCGTCATTCCACTCTAGGGTCTGCTCGGGGGGCGCTGCAAACATAGTAAACAGGCGCACCGTGTCAGCGCCGTAGCGGTCCACTGCAGACTGCGGGTCGACCCCATTATTTTTCGACTTCGACATTTTACAGCTGCCGTTAATCACTACGGAGTCACCGCTGGCGGTTTCGGTGGCACTCAGTGGGCGGCCTTTGTCGTCGCGGCTAACAGTGACTTGCGTAGGGTTGAGCCAGACGCGTCGACCATCGACCATTTTGTAATAGGAGTCGGCGAGCACCATCCCTTGGCAGAGCAATTTTTTGAACGGCTCATCGCTGTTGACTAGCCCTTCATCGCGCATCAATTTATGGAAGAAGCGCGCGTAGAGAAGATGCAAAATAGCGTGTTCAATGCCGCCGACATACTGGTCTACGGGCAGCCAGTAATTGGCTCGCTCTGGGTCGAGCATAGCTCCATCGAGGTTGGCGCAGGTGTAGCGTGCGTAGTACCAAGAGGACTCCATAAAGGTGTCAAAAGTGTCGGTCTCACGTTCAACGGCACGACCATCATGGTTAGTTTTGCGCCACTCTGGGTCTGACTTGATTGGCGATTGTACCCCGTCCATGACGACTTCTTCGGGCAGTAGTACCGGGAGTTTTTCCAGTGGTACCGGGATCTCGCCACCCTCGGGCAGATTGAACATCGGTATCGGTGCGCCCCAGTAGCGCTGACGGCTGACACCCCAATCGCGCAGTCGATAATTGGTGGTAATTCGACCGCACCCGCGGCGGGCTAGGTCGGCGGCGATGGCCTCAAAAGCCTTGTCAAAATCTAACCCATCATACTGCCCGGAGTTAATGAGCAGGCCTTTTTCGGTCATTGCAGCGTTGTCTATATCGCTCTGTTGCGCGTCGCTATGCACCACTTCGAGCATGGGCAGGTCATATTTGCGGGCGAACTCCCAGTCGCGTTGATCATGTGCTGGAACGGCCATGACTGCGCCAGAGCCATAGTCCATCAACACATAATTAGCGACCCACAGGGGGATTTCATCGCCGGTCAGCGGGTGCTTAATGGTTAATCCGGTATCGCAGCCAAGCTTCTCCATAGTGGCCATATCCGCCTCAGAGACCTTTTGACCGGCGCATTCGGCAATAAACTTGGCCAGTGTTGGATTATTTTCTGCCAGAGCCTGAGCAATCGGGTGAGCGGTTGCCAGCGATACGTAAGTGACACCCATTAAGGTGTCTGGGCGTGTGGTGTAGACTGAAATGGATTTGAGGCCAGCCACCGGTGTAGACAGCTCAAAGTCTAGCTCTACGCCGCGGCTCTTGCCGATCCAGTTGCGCTGCATGGTCTTAACTTGCTCGGGCCACTCGTCGAGCTGATCGAGATCATTGAGCAGTTGTTCGGCGTAGTCAGTGATACGGATAAACCACTGTGGGATCTCTTTGCGCTCTACCGGGCTGTCGCAGCGCCAACAGCAGCCATCGACGACCTGTTCATTGGCCAGCACCGTGGCATCGTTGGGGCACCAGTTAACAGCGCTAGTTTTTTTGTAGACCAAGCCCTTTTCGTAGAGGCGAGTGAAGAACCACTGTTCCCATTTGTAGTAATCGGGTTGGCAGGTGGCCAGTTCGCGGCTCCAATCAAAGCCAAACCCGAGCGCCTGCAATTGCTGTTTCATGTAGCTGATATTTTCGTAGGTCCAGCCGGCGGGGGCCGTGTTGTTGGCCAGCGCAGCATTCTCTGCCGGTAGACCAAAGGCATCCCAACCCATGGGGTGGAGAACATTTTTCCCCAACATGCGCTGATAGCGGGCTATTACATCAGAGATGGTGTAGTTGCGGACATGCCCCATATGCAATTTCCCCGATGGGTAGGGGAACATCGCCAGGCAGTAAAATTTTTCTCTATGGGGCTCTTCTTGGGCAATAAAAGTGGCGTTTTGCAGCCAGTAATTTTGCGCTTCGCGTTCGATCTGTGCGGGCTGATAAGAAATTTCGGTCATTGCGGTCTGTTCCGGCTCACTGTAAAGCTAGCAATTATAGCGGGCATCACAGTGGCCGGCACTAACACAATGCAATCTAGACGTTTAGTGGTTGGCTTGTTTGGCGACTCCCAACCTCTCCAGCTGAGCGATCATGTCTTCTGCCGAGGTCGCCGCTCGAACATTGCGGTCTATGTGTGCTACCCGTCCGTCGATATCGATGTAAAAAGTATGCCGCTTGGCTAGGCCGATCACCGGTATCAACACATCAAAAGCTTCCGCGGCAGTTTTTTCTGGATCGCTGAGCAGTGGAAAATCAGCGTTGGTCTCGGAGGCGAAAGCGATATTCTTCTCCAGAGGATCGGTGCTGGCCATAAAATAACTGACATCGAAGGTGCGAATTTTGTCGCCGTTATCGGCCAGCGATTTACACTCGACAGTACAGCCACTAGTGAAAGCGCGCGGGAACCAAGCAATCACCACGGCTTGTTTACCGCGATAGTCGCTAAGCTGATAGCTGTTGCCATCGCTCGCGGCGAGCGTAAAGTCGGGAGCCATCTCGCCCACTTCTAAACTCTGCGCAGATGTGCACAGACCGATTAGTGACAGCGCGAGCAGCTTTGAAAAGATAGAACGATAAATCTTCACTGAATCCTCCAGGGGCCAATTGGCCGACAATTATTGCGTTATACGCCTATTGCGCCAGGCCAGTATTGCACAGATCAGCAGTGCAGCGATAACCCAAGGCGCTGCCCCCGTGCGACCGAAAGGAGTCGTGCCGCTGCGGGGTTGGACAGTGCCGCTGAGCGTAGCAAATTGGTATTGCGGCGCCTCAGTCAAAATCTCGCCGCGCCTGCCGATCAATGCCGAAATGCCGTTGTTGGTTGCGCGAATAACCGGTTTGCCTACCTCGCGAGCACGCAACTGCGCCATCTGTAGATGCTGTCTGGGAGCGATAGTGCGATTGAACCAAGCATCGTTGCTCACAGTGAGAACCGCGCCACTGTAGAGCGCTTGGCGGGCCACCAGATCGGGATAGGCTATTTCGTAGCAGATGGCCGGGGCGAGTTGGTGTGCATTTACAGTGAGCGGAGCTTGCTCGCGGTTACCGTAAGTCATGGATTCCATAGGCAGTTCAAAAATAGCCAGCAGCGGGCCGAGCAGAGATTGCAGAGGGATGTACTCTGCAAAGGGGACCAGTTGGACCTTGTTGTATAAGCCCTGAGCCTGGCCCAGGCCGAGCATGGAGTTATAGTAGTTGTCTGTCCTGCGCTGATAATTGGGTATGCCGGTAATCAGTGCAGAGTGCTCAGCTCGCGCACGCCGATCAATGCGGCTGAGAAACTCCGGCACCGACTGGGCAACCGCCGGTATTGCGGCCTCTGGCCAGACAATAAGGTCGTTGCCCCACAGGGGTTCGCTGGCACTCTCTAGCTTTTGCAAGATCGCCAGTCGAGCGGCGCGCGACCATTTGACCGATTGATCGATATCGGGTTGCACCAGAGCTACAGAGAGCGGATCGCCAGTGGCTTGGGTCCACTCTATTTTATTCAGTGGCAGAGCGACAAGCACTACCCCGGCGGCAATATATAGATGGGTGCGACGCTGTTTTGGCGACAACTGCGACAGAACAGCCAGCGTTGCCGCTGCGGCTGCCAGCAGCGCGCTGAGTAGGTAGACACCGCCAACGGCGGCATAACTCGCCAACCAGCTGTCGGTGAGGCTGTAACCGCTATACAGCCAGGGGAAGCCGGTTAGCCACCAACTGCGCAGCCACTCACTCAATAGCCAGATTAGCGCGAAGGCCAAGACAAATTGTGAACCACTGCGATGCAAGCGCGGCAGTAGCGCGAAGGGCAGTGCAAAAAAAATAGCGACGAATAGCGCGAAGCCCAGCGTTGCCAGCGCGGCCAAGGGGGCGGGCAGGGTGCCAAAGTTGACGATGCTGACGTAGACCCAGCTGCTGCCGACCAGATAGAGGCCGACGCCAAAACTAAAGCTCAGCAAGTAGTTGGCGCGCGGGTGGCGATAGAGCAGCCAGGCTAGCGCAACCAGCCCAACCACGGTGAGTGGCAGCAGATTAAACGGAGCTAACCCCAGTGGTGTCAGCCCCCCACCAGCGGCTGCTAAAAAATAGCGGCCAAGCGTTACCGGGGCGAGGCGCACAGCTTAAGCGTCGCTGAGAGTGAGTGTCAGCTCGACGAGGCGGCGGCGGTCGCCGGCGGAGACAGTGAACAAGAACTGGCCAATTTGCAGTTGTTCGTCGATTTCGGGAACACGACCAAAACCGTGTACGACTAGACCGCCGATGGTGTCAAATTCGTCATCGGCAAGGCCGACATCAAAGTATTCATTAAAGGTTTGAATCTCAGTTAAGGCGCTAATACTCCAGCTCGCCCCGCCACTGTGTTTAACAATTTGCACCGCTTCTTGCTCATCGGTTTCATCCTCGATTTCACCAACAATTTCCTCGAGGATATCTTCAATGGTCACCAAGCCAGATACACCGCCGTATTCATCGACAACAATGGCCATGTGATAACGCTGTTCGCGGAACTCTTGCAGCAATACATTGAGACGTTTGCTCTCGGGGATAACCGTAGCGGAGCGCAGCAGTGCGCTGAGGTCAAAATTTTCACTGCCGGTCTTCAATAGTGGCAACAGTTCTTTGGCCAGCAAAATGCCCTTGATGTCGTCGGCTGAATCGCCTATCACCGGAAAACGCGAGTGTTGCGAATGGATGACTATTTCCAGCAGATCATCGAGGCTCATGGCGGCATCGATGACCGTCATTTGCGAGCGAGGAATCATGATCTCACGCGCTTGCTGGTTGGAGACTTTGAGAGCGCCTTCCATGATGGAGAGCACGCTGGCATCGATGATCTGGTTGTTCTCTGCACTGCGCAACATATCGGCGACATCGTCGCAGTTGCGCGGGTCGTTGCTAAATAGGCGGCTGAGCCGCTTGATTAACGACGGCTCATCGGTGCGGTTAGAACTCTCTTCACTCATGGTTTGGCTCTCAGTGTGCGGATGTGTGATCTTAATGGATGGTGTGTGCTTTGCATTATTTAACGTGTTCTGTGTAGGGATCGTCAAAGCCTAATTGTGCCATAGCTTCGCGCTCCAACCCCTCCATCCGTTCGGCTTGCTCTTCTTCGATGTGGTCATATCCACACAGGTGCAAAAGACCGTGAATGGTGAGATGGGCCCAGTGGCTGGTCAGCGACTTGCCCTGTGCGGCGGCTTCTCGCTCAACCAGTGGCGCACAGATAGCTAAATCCCCCAGGATAGGCAGAGGCTCGGGGGTCATTGCCGAAAAAGGGAAAGAGAGCACATTGGTGGCGCCGCTCTTGCCGCGGAATTGCTGGTTTAATTCGGCACTGCGAGCTTCGTCGACAATCTGTATGGTCACTTCAAGTGCGTCGGCAGCGTTCTGTTCGGCTCCGTTAAGCGCCGCTGTTAGCCACTGTGTAAAAGCTTCTTGTGAAGGGGCGCTAGTATTTGCGTCGAGCAGTGTGAGATCTATTTCAGCCACGGTTCAGCGACTCTCTTCGCCGTGGCGAGATTCCCAGCTCTCGTAGGCGTCGACAATACTCTGGACAATGGGGTGACGCACGACGTCGCCAGAGCGAAAGTGCGTAAAGCTGATGGTCTCAACGGCGCTGAGTACATCGATAGCATGTACCAGCCCAGATTTAACGCCACGCGGCAGATCGATCTGGGAAGCGTCGCCGGTGATTACAGCGGTTGAACCGAAGCCGATACGGGTTAAGAACATTTTCATCTGCTCGCGGGTGGTGTTTTGTGCCTCGTCGAGAATCACGTAAGCGCCATTGAGAGTTCGCCCACGCATGTAAGCGAGTGGCGCAATCTCAATGATATTGCGCTCTTGCAGTTTGGCAACGGTTTCAAATCCGAGCATCTCGTAGAGTGCGTCGTAGAGTGGGCGCAAGTAAGGGTCGACTTTTTGAGCGAGGTCTCCAGGCAAAAAACCGAGCCGTTCGCCAGCCTCTACCGCGGGGCGCACCAGCAGTATTCGCTCGACCTCGTCGCGCAGCAGCGCCTCTACCGCACAGGCGACAGCCAGATAGGTTTTACCTGTACCGGCAGGGCCGACACCAAAATTTATGTCGTGTGTCTGCACTGCGCGGACATAGCGCTGTTGGTTGACACTGCGCGGTCGCACATTGCCTTTTTTGGTGCGGATAACACTAAAGCCTTCAGCCGCAGGGGCGGCGGATTGAGGGGGCGTGGTCATACTCTCTCGCTGTGCTGTTGAGTTGGCTAATGGCAAAGGCATACCAGGAAGAACGACAGAGCTAGGGGGTTGAGTGAGTTTGCTCTCTGCCTGCGGCTCTCGGTTTAACGCCTCGCTTAATTGCAGGTGTATTTCACTGGCACTGACAGGTTGGCCGTCAGCGGTCATCCAGTAGAGTGTTTCAAGCACTTGTTGTGCTGCGCGACAGTCGCTGCCGATGACAGTGAAACAGTGATCGCGACGCTGTATCACCACCTGTAGGCGCTGTTCTATCTGTTTCAGGTGCTCATCTAACGCGCCGCACAACAGAGCCAGGCGCTGAGAGTCTGCTGGGCGCAATTCAAATTGTGTCTCAGAAGTTTGTGCAGAGCTGTTCAAAGGTGAAGCACGGCCTCAGTAGCGGAAGTGAGAGGTAGAATGAGCAATTAGCTGCCTCAGAATAAATATGAGCATAGCGCGGAAAATTCCCTGCGGTAAACCCCTAATTGCGCAACAATTGTAGGGGCATTCAACTGACAAGTTCGCCGCGCAGAGAGTTGGGCAGTGCCTCGTAGATAGAGGCGTTTACAAATTGCCCTATCAAGCTGTGATCGCTACAGGAGAAGTTAACCACGCGGTTATTCTCGGTGCGCCCTTGTAGTTGCCCCGGATCCTTTTTGGATACCCCAGTTACCAGTAGCTGCTGAGTCGTGCCGACCATTTGCCGGCTGATCTGTTGTGCATGCTGCAAGATACGGCTTTGCAGAATTTGCAGGCGCTGTTTTTTTACCGCCTCTGAGGTTTCATCGGGCAGGTCGGCGGCGGGCGTGCCTGGGCGTGCGCTGTAGATAAAACTGAAGGAAGTGTCAAAACCGATCTCTTCGATCAATTTCATGGTGGCGGCAAAATCCTCTTCGCTCTCGCCGGGGAAGCCGACGATAAAATCAGAAGAGATACTGATATCGGGGCGCACTTGGCGCAGTTTGCGGATTTTTGACTTGTATTCTATAGCGGTATGGCCGCGTTTCATGGCCATCAATATACGGTCTGAACCGCTCTGAACCGGCAGATGAAGATGATTGACCAGCTCGGGTACCGTGGCGTAAGCGGCAATTAATGCTTCGCTGAAATGGACGGGGTGCGATGTGGTATAGCGGATGCGATCGATACCCTCGATGGCGGCCACATAGGGAATTAACTCGGCGAAGTCGCAAACACTGCCATCGCCCATATCACCCTGATAGGAGTTGACATTTTGGCCGAGCAGATTGATTTCGCGCACACCTTGAGCCGCCAGCGAAGCGATCTCATTGAGTACATCGGCCACCGGCCGGCTGACTTCTTCGCCGCGAGTGTAAGGCACCACGCAGAACGTACAATACTTGGAGCAGCCTTCCATAATTGAGACAAAGGCGCTACAGCCATCGGCTTCAGGCTCCGGAAGCCGATCGAACTTCTCGATTTCAGGGAAGCTGACATCTACCATGATGGTGCCGTCGCGCTGGCGCTGCTCCATCATTTCAGGAAGCCGGTGGAGTGTCTGCGGTCCAAAAACGAGATCGACAAACGGCGCTCGCTTGGCAATCGTTTCGCCTTCTTGGCTGGCCACGCAGCCGCCCACGCCAATAATTAAGTCAGGGTTTGCCTCTTTCAATGGCCGCCAGCGTCCGAGCTGATGAAACACTTTTTCTTGAGCTTTCTCGCGAATAGAACAGGTGTTGAGCAATATGACATCCGCCTGGGCGGGATCATCGGTAGCCACCATCTGGTGCGACTCGCCAAGTAAGTCCTGCATGCGCGCCGAATCGTACTCATTCATCTGGCAGCCATGGGTGACGATATGGACCTTTTTGACGGGTTTCGTCGCGGCATTGTTGGTCGCTGGCGTGGCGGTAGCTCGGTCAGACATAGGGCTCACATTGATTGGCAATCGACATTGGCGCAGAGCGCGCAGAGGGTGCCATTATAGCTCTGCCCACTGGCATGGCAACACAGGATAAGTGATGCGAGCAGCGGTGGCTTGCAGCTCAACTGTGTTAATATGCAGCACTATTTAATGGCTGGGCCACTGCGCTGTAATCCGGCGGAGTTGAGTGCAACATGGCAGTGAGTACTATGGCAAAAGAACCTATCTACAGAGTGACATTTTTTAATCAAGGCCAGGTCTACGAGATCTATGCACGGCAAGTTTACCAGAGTGATCTCTGGGGCTTTTTAGAGGTTGAAGATTTTCTTTTCGGAGAGCGCAGTCAGATGATTGTAGACCCTGCAGAAGAGAAGCTTAAAAACGAATTTTCCGGCGTGCAGCGCAGTTTCATTCCCATGCAGGCCGTGGTGCGCATAGACGAAGTGGATAAAGAGGGTGCTTGTAAAGTGACTGAGGCGGCGGGTGGTAATGTTTCCGCTTTTCCGTTTCCGCCCATGGGGGCGAAACCCTCCAAGGGTAACTAGTCTTAGTTAGCTGTGGCGAAACTAACGGGCTCAGCCACACAGGCTGAGAAATACTTAGGTCTATTCTGTTTGGAGTCAGTTTATGTCGAAGGTGCGGGTTATAAAATTGTTGGTCATTGCTGCGCTAACTGTCGGCGTTGTCGGTTGTTCAAAATCGGCTGACACAGAGGCTGGCGCTGCTCGCAATCCCGCTTCTGAGGTTTCAGCGCAACAAGAGAGTTCAAGTGGGCTAGAAACACTTTCGGCTATTAAATCGCAAGGGTTGAGTATATATGCCGAACGAGGCGAACAACTCTTTGATAACTACTGCGCCGATTGTCACCCGCGCACCGGGCGCGGCGATTATCTCAAAAGGATCCCCGCAACGCTGTTGGCGCGGCGCTCACAAAGCGATTTGGTAGAGTGGATACGCGGCGTAGACCAGCACCGCGATATGCCCAGTTTTATCGACTTGTCGGCAGAGCAGCTAGAGGCATTAGCCGCCTATTTGAGTGCCGAAGTTAGCCGTTAGCCAGTTGTTTTTCAACGCTTGCCAAAGCGACACAGCAGCAGAACACCTGCATGGTCTGCTCTACATCAGCTAGGCTTGGAAATGACGGCGCCAAGCGTATATTGCGGTCTTCTGGATCGCGGTTATAGGGGAACGTAGCTCCTGCTGGGGTGAGTTTAACCCCCGCTGCTGCGGCCAATTCAACGACTCTGCTGGCTGTGCCAGGCAGCGTGTCTACCGAGACAAAGTAACCGCCATTGGGACGAGTCCAACTCAGCAGTTCAGAGCCGCTAAAGTGACCAGAAAGCGACGCCTCAACGGCCGCAAAACGCGGTGCCAAGAGTGCTTTGTGGCCAGCCATAATCTTCTCAAGGCCGCCCTCTCTCAACAGAGCGACATGGCGCAGTTGGTTGACCTTATCTGGCCCGATCATAGCGATACCCAGGTGGTCAACCATGCTTTTTATCAACGCTGCTGAGCCGGCCATGAAACTGACACCCGCACCTGCGTGAGTAATCTTAGATGTGGAGGCGAACTGCGCCACTTGTGTACCGGCAGCTTCTGCTAAAGGCGCAATAGCGGCAAGGGGGTCGGTCTCTGCGGCGATATCGTGTACAGCGTAGGCGTTATCCCAAAGTACCAAAAAGCCAGGCTGAGCAATTTCGCCGAGCTTGGCAATGCGCTCAACCACGCGGTTAGAGTAAGTGATGCCAGTGGGGTTGGAATATTTAGGTACGTTCCACATGCCGACGATGCGGTCATCTTCGGCGATTAACCTCTCAACCGCATCCATATCGGGGCCATCACTGTGCATAGCGACAGTGACCATTTCAATGCCGAGCCGCTCACAGATAGCGAAATGGCGATCGTAGCCGGGCACCGGGCAAATGATGCGATGCTGCTCGCGAGTTTGCCACGCCGGTGCACCCGCTAAGCCAAAACGTTGCGCAAACAGCAGTGTGAAATACATCAAGGTTAAGCTGCTACTGCCGCCAGCAATGGTGTTCTCGGCTGAGCTGCCAAGCAGTTGTGCGCCGAGTTGACGGAGCTCTGGAAGACCGTGCAGGCCGCCGTAATTGCGGCAATCTGTGCCATCCTCAGCGCGATAATTGCCGGCCAATATACCGTCTAACGAATCACTGAGGTCTAGCTGCTGCGCCGAGGGTTTGCCGCGTGTGAGGTCGAGTGCCAACGCTGCATCGCAATGTTGTTGATACTCTTGCTGGAGGTCTTTCAACTGTGCTTTCAGTTCGTCATTAGACAGCGCGGATAGAGAGGCGGGCAGCTGCACGGGAGCTCCTTTGTAGGCGAATAATTGGGTTGATGCTAAACGCAATTATATCGCCAAAGTATTGGCGAATAATAGAATTTTCACTGGGTTCCTCGCAGCCTGAGTACGTTTTAACGCACTTAGGCCGCTTGCTGCCACAGTTTAGGGTGTATACCAGATGGGAGAGCTGTAGGCCCGCTCTTGGTGCGAGAGTACGGCATCATCGGGAATAGCCGCAGCATCGCCATAGCGCGCTTTATCGTAAGCTAGCCAAGTGGGTGTCTCTATCTCCAGTACGCGAACGTAGTAAAACGCGTGTTGGTTGGGATCGAACTCTGGATCTTGCCAAACAGTGCTCAATGATGGGCTGCCGTAGCGGTTGGTATAGCCAGCACCGTCGACTGTCGAGGGCAACTGAGGAATCTTGCCGCGGGAGTTGCTGCGACGCTGGTCAGACCAGGCAACGTTGAAGACTTTTTCGCGGCGTTTGCCGTGATTATCCAGCCAGCCTTTCACCACCTGCAGTCTGTCTAAATTGGCGCCATCTGGATCTTTTTGTGCGCTAATTAACAGCCGCAGTGGTTGCCCCGCAGCGGATTGGGTTAGATCGCCGCCCATCGGCACCCCTTTGCTGTAACCGACAGCAGCGATATTGGGTAGCAAGTGGTCATTGCTTTCGAATCCCCATCCGCCAAAAACGCGCAGCGCAATACGTGTTCCTGTGGTGGCATAAACCTCTTTGCGTTTAAAGCTATCAAAAATAGCCTCGCGAGAATTGGCGCTGCTCCAACTAGCAACTAGGCCACCTGCGGTGGATTCGTAAGAGGCTACCGAAACATCTTCGGCGCCTGGGTACTTTTGAATGATGTCCCCATTGTAGCGGTAGTTGCCGGCGTTGGGTTCTGCAGGGGTGGCCTTAGAAAAGAAGTTATCTTCGTCCGGGGTAGATAAGCTAGTGTGAGAGTCTGTAGAGCCAATCAAACCAAATTTGAACGGATTGACGCCCAGTTTTTCCTCAAATTGTAGACCGCGCTTGAGCGCCTCTCGGGCATATTCGCCCGGCAACATTTCGGGTGTTTTGGCAGTCGTGCCAAAGTTACCGCGGTCCCATGTGGCGAAGTCGGCAAACTCATCATTGGGGGAGAGCAGAGGATGGGCTTCGCTGTCACCTTTGATTTGTGTCACCTCATAAACCGGCTCCCAGCGCTGGCGGCGCGCAGCGTAATCGGCATTAATGGGATCGCCATTAAAAGTGGTGTCGGCAAACATCAATCCGCTAGAGAGGTTGCCGTTGTGAGGTATAGCAAGAACATCTCCACCAGTGGTCTCTTCGTAATGAGCCATAAATGCCCAAAGCTTCTCGGGGTCAGGTGAATCGGCTTGGCTAAACGGCATGATTTGGCCCACTTTGTCGGCGTTGTCGCGAAACATCACCACTCGGTGTAAGTTGTTCATATCAATGGCTGAGGTGAACTCGTAACCGAGCAACGTGGTGAAGACCCCGGGCTGGTTGTGCGCCTGCGCAGCGGCGAGTTGTCGCTCCCACATTGGGCGCAGCACTTCGTTGCGGTGTAGCGGAAACTCACCGCGTTTACGCGATAGGGCATACAGTTTGTAGGCGCCAACCGGATCGCCCTGTTTGATTTTGGCATGCATCTGGCTGCCTAGGGGATCTTGCGTGGCGATAGGATTCTCCTCGCGCAGCAGGGGCGCCAGCCCCATCGACTCACCGTGGTCTGCGATCAATAAAAAATCCAATGGCCGGCGCAATTTGGCGCGCGCACCATAGGTGGCGGTAACTGTCTCACCTTTGGCAAAGCGATAGGCAGCATCGGGGCCGAGCTTGTCACCGACCATCCCGGCATCGTAAGAAAAACTGGTATGCAAGTGCGTGTCGCCAAACAGCAACTGGTTGGGGAAGTTTTCTTGTAGGGGCGGTGAGTATTCACTGCCTGTAGCGCAGGCTACGGGTATCAATGTAGCGGAGCCAACACTTAAGGTAAGTGCTAGCGCTAGCTTGCGTTTTACTCTACAGGCGGCAGTGAACATGGTTTTTTCCTTAGTAATTTAATCGTGCAAGCTCATAGACGAAGAGCAACAATCATACGCTTGTGGACAATAATTAATGATTTGCTAGTCATGACTGAAGGGTCACGGTACATAAAGAAATTGCGGTTCACTACTATAATGCTAGTACAACTATTGTTATATTCATGTCGCACTGATTATATACAGTGTCACAGTGAAGGGATGCAAGGAGATAGGCGACAGAGTTCGCAGCATAAAGCCTTTAACATTGAAGGCAAATTAAAGCCCAAGGGGAAAACAATGAAAAAAACACCATTAAGCCTGTATACCGCTGCGTTTGTCGCTGCGGCCGTTGCCGCTCCAACTATGGCGCAAAATTTAACACTGGAAGAGATAGTCGTCAATGCCACAAAGCGCACTGAAGGCCTCCAAGAGGTGCCTATCGCCATCTCCGTTATGGGCGGCGAAGAGATCAGCGAGAAAGGCCTGACAAAAATGGAAGACCTCGCCGCTTATATGCCCAACGTGCATGTCGCCGAGGCGAGTGCCGGTACGCAGCTGTTTATACGCGGTATTGGTTCGGGACTTAACTACGGTTTTGAACAGTCAGTCGGTACTTTTGTCGATGGCGTTTACTTTGGTCGCGGCCGCAGTGCGCGCGGCAAATTCCTGGATATCGAGCGCGTCGAAGTGCTCAAAGGCCCGCAGTCTACTCTTTTTGGCAAAAACACGATTGCCGGGGCATTGAATATTACTACGGGTCAGCCCACTGAAGAGTTTGAAGGTTATGTCAGTGTCGGCCGCACCAGCGAGTTGGATGCCACCACTTTTACCAGCGTAGTTTCGGGGCCACTCAGTGATAATGTGCGCGGCCGTTTGGCGGTGCGCTCCTATGAAGACGAAGGTTATGTCACCAATAATGCTCCAGCAGGTGAAGATGCCCCTCAAACAGACAGCTTCTATTTGCGCGGCACCTTGGCTATTGATCTCAATGAAGAGTGGACGGCGACGATAAAAGCAGAGCATGGCAACTACGATGTGATCGGCCGCCAAGAAGTGATTTCTAAAGTGGGGAGTTCAGCTGGCGCGTTTTATACAGTCGATGGAACGGCCAATTTCGAACCCGGTTTTGGCTACACAAATTACGAGCAAAATGTGTTAGATTTGCCTCTTTTTGACGACACCGAGTCCAATATACTGCAGCTAACTTTGGATGGTGCCTTTGCTGGACACGGTGTCAAGTTAGTGGTTGCGGGTACGGACTACGAGTTCACTAACAGCTTGGATACAGACTACAGCCCATTAAAACTACTCAACCGTGGTCGCACAGAAGAGCATGATCAATTTAGTGCGGAGCTAATTATCAGCTCTGATACCGACAGTAGCCTCGAGTATTTGGCGGGCGGCTTCTATCAGAGTGAGGAATTAAGCCACAATCGCTATACCCATATCAACTTATCTGCGGTGTCGTTGCTCGAGCCCACTATTTTAGGGCTAGCTGGGCAGACTGTTTCTGGGGTATTGGACGCAACTGCCTTTAGCAATTTTGCTCAAGATTCCGACAGTTGGTCTATTTTTGCGGAGGGTACATACCATATCAATGACTCCTTTAGAGTCACGGCTGGCCTTCGCTATTCCGAAGATGAGAAGAGTATGACCAAATCGGGCACTATTACTCACCTTGTGCCAGGATCACCCACTGACGTATTGAGTGGGGTTTCAGCGGTTGGTGCAGGTTTGCCAGGAGCAGGTACTGAATTTAATCCAGATGAGAACGTACTAGAATATATCTATCGTGCTGGACTAGTTCTGGCTTCAGTTCACGGGTACTCCCGTGAACGAGAAGAGGATCATGTCACTGGTCATATTAACTTCCAGTGGGATATGTCTGACGACACAATGGTCTACTTGGAGCTGGGCAACGGTTACAAAGCGGGCGGCTTCGATGAAGATAACGGCATGGGCCGCGAAGTTGAAGAAATTTCAGCGGGGGTCTTTGACGACCTGGCAGACTTCGAAGATGAGTCAGTGGAGACGCTAGAAATCGGCGCCAAAATTAACCTGGCAGAGGGTCGCGGTCGTCTCAATGTCGCGGCATTTACCAGCCTCTATGAAGATGTCCAGGTCTCTACCTTTGATGGTACCGCTGCATTTGTAGTCGGCAACGCCGCAGAGTCAGAAGTAACAGGTGTTGAGGCCGATGTGCTCTATCGGCTGACCGAATCGCTGACGCTCAATGGTGCTTTTGCCTATTTAGATGCCACTTATAAATCATTTCCTTCAGCTGCCTGTTTTGATGGCCAAACTGCAGAGCAGGGTTGTACTGCAGGCTCGCAAGACCTCAGTGGCCAACCGCTGCAGTTTGCCCCTGAGTACACAGCCAATGTGGGTATCGCTTACGAGGCTGAAATAGCTGCGGGGCTTATCCTTAGTGCCGGGCTCGATTACAACTGGAGCGATGATGTGGTGGTTGCCGCAGATCTTGATGATCACTTGATTCAAGAGAGCTTCGGTAAACTCAACGGACGCATCGCTTTGGCGGGTAATGAGCAGTGGCAAGTTGCCCTGGTGGGTAAAAACCTCACTGATGAAGAGACCTTTATGTGGGGCAATGACATCCCACTTGGTGCTCTCGGGTTCAGCGGCTCTTACTTTAAGATGATTGATCCGCCGCGCACTTTCGAGCTGTCCGGCCGTATCAACTTCTAGAGGTTATATAGGTCTTAAAAAACCGCGGTGGAGACACCGCGGTTTTTTTATTGTTGAGAGTTATTGGGAGTTATTAAAATTCTGCCAAGCTTTATACAGCTGCTCATCGTCGATTGAAGGCTCAATGTAGTCACGTTTATTTAATTCAGTGCGCGCCAATGGAGTATTTTTTTGTGAGTCGTTGTGAATTGCTTGTTGAGTATGACTGGTCGAGTGCGGCCAACCGAGATGCCTGGCAAGACGAGCTGCTGAAGCATGCGGCTCAGATATCAGCTCACCGTAATTAATGCTCAGCATGTCGCTTGCGTTATTCAACAATCCTTTGGCAATTTGGGCCCTTTTATAGTTGTGTAGAGCGCCATTTAGGCTGTGACCAAAAGCTTTGTGCTGAGATCTGAACCAAGTTGCAAAATCTCTATCTAAAAAAATAGTTTTTTGGGTGTATCGACATACCTGTAGCAACATAAGCGGTGCGAGATTGGCGTGTGCACGCATTTTTATCAGTACCGGAAGATGGGTTTGTAGTGGTTGCAGCAATAGCTGCGTGGTTAGAAATAGCGCGCGGGATAGATTGCGAATTTCCTTTTTCGGTCTGCCAGGGAGCTTGCGGTTGCGAACAGCATGAGTTAGCCGTGCAATCTGTGTAAAGTAGTCCGGCTCTGACAGAGCTATGGTCTCTTTGCTGCCAACCATTTGTGTCGCCAATGTTGATCCACAACGCCCTGGAGAATAGAGAAAAATAGGATCTGGCCCAATTTTTGGGGTCAACAGTTGGCTGACTTGTTGCCAATTTAGTGATGCGTAGAGCTCACAGTTGTCGCGCAAATAGAGGTAGTGAAACGGCGCCTTTGCCGCGAGGTGAGGGTCTGTGTCCAAAGCAACTATTAGGCGATTATTGGTGAGGTCTAGGCAATAGGGAATGGCCTTGGTTAAACGCTGAGCGGCAAACTGTTTATCGCGGCTGACTCGCAGTCTGGCGAGGTCTGTTACGGATACTACGCTGAACGGAGCTCTCGATTCTGCACGGCCGTGGTAAAGTGTGAGATCAAACATCGTTATTACTCGTAGTTGTGCCGATAATTAAGTGAGAAAAGAGGGGGTGAGTCTTGAAAGTGAGTGTGGTTATTGCAGCGAATAATGCCAGCAGTTACATCCAAGCAGCAGTCGAATCAATCCTCAACCAAACACTCACGGATTTAGAATGCATCGTAATCGATGATGGTAGCATTGATCAAACCCTTGAAGCCTTAGCGGACAATACCGATCCGCGGTTGCGTACCTTCCAGCTTCCTATTAATTGCGGTATCGCAGCAGCAACTAATTTGGGTATAAAGCTCGCTAAAGGAGAGTATATTGCAGTGATGGACGCTGACGATATCGCGATGCCAGAGAGGCTTCAGCTCCAAGTCGATTTTCTACAGCGTGAAACTAATATTCACTTTGTAGGTGGGGCAGCACTGCGCGTAGCAGATGATGGAATTACGCTGCTTAACCCAATAAAACTAGCAGCGACTGATGCAGAGATCAAAGCGCAAATGATGTTAGTAAACGGCTCCGCTCTCTTGAACCCGACTACTATGGGCCGAACAGATTTTATCCGTCAAAATAGGCTCTATTATCCGCCTCTGCGTCGCGGGCAGGAGCAGGGTATGTGGGCTGCAGCCGTAAGATGTGGTGCAAATTTTGCTAATTTAAATGAGGTGTTGTTGCGCAAACGTCGGCATAAATCCAACGTGACTAATCAGTTCAGTGCTACTGATGCCAAATTGAGCTTTGAGTTGAGGCAACGTTTAGTTGCGATGTATTACCCCACCCTCACACATCTAGATATTTCAATGATAGCCAGAATGCTTTCCAATGGAACAAAAGTCTCCACAGCACTTTACGAGAGAACAGCGAGGGCAGTAGCTTCAGCGCAAACAGTGACCAAAAGTTTTTACGGTGAATCTAAGCCGCGAGCCAAGTTAATACTGCAGCGCTACGTAGATCGGCTTGAGCGTTCGTAATAGATAAAACCGCACTGCTCAAAAGAGGAAGCGTCTTTAAAAACTACACTTTTTTCGTTTCGCAAGGGCCAGTCAGGAAGCAATGACATAAACTCAGCTAGCAACTTGTACTCTATCGAGCCCAGAAAATGCTGTTGCAGTTGAATTGCCCGTTCTATTTTTTCGCCGAGGTCGTGGTTGAGCTTAAAGTGGGCAAGAGCACATTGGACATTAAATGGGGCATTACCATTAGTGTTGTGTGAGTTGACCAGATGTAGCCCACGACCGCTTTGTATAAGAGGGGTCTTCCAGGTGGCGGGCATATCGTAGCTGCCACTGCCCATGAGATGCTCATATCGATCTGGATATTGTTTGTAAAGCTGTTGAATTAGCCGCGGACGAATGCCACCGTAGCTTTTTAAGAAACGCCCAGTTTGCTCGTCTCGGTAGTAACCAAGTTCCGGGTCGAATAGTGGGCAACTGACAAACGGCGAGTCTTGAGTGGCAGCGAGTTGACCGAGTTTCTCTGGATAAAAGTCGACCATTGGGGCTGTGACTTGCGCAATGCCGTCACACTCTAAGTCTTTAAGAAATCTATCAAGCTGCTGATGGTAGTGGTTGGGAATGAACAAAAATTCATCGAGGTCAACAATAATTGACCATTGGCCGGGCGCAAGACTCTCAGTGAATTGACGCTTGAGCGCGTGATGAAAAAGTACGCCGCCCTCTAGTGTTTGGCTGAATTGAAAAGCAGAGTCGATGATGGCGCAATCTCTCTGCTGGGTTAGATACTCTCTGCTTCCGTCATCGCTATTGTCATCATAAAAACAAAATTTGGATATACCCATATCCCGGTAGTGCGCTAAAAAATGCGGCAGTAGCGACATTTCGTTTCTTATTAGCGCAAACACTGTCGGGCCGGTGCGCTCGCGTATTCGGTTGGTATCATGCCAGTTTAGCTCTAAGTCTACTCGTTTTCCCAACTTACAGATTCCAGTGGGAGGCTCTGGCTCAGAGCTGAGAGCGGTGGCTATATCGGGCCAAAAGTTGGCAGATAGCAGTGTTGAGGCAGTCTCAGCATGCAGTACTCGTTGGCTAACGCGCATAACCATATTGAAAATATTTTGTGGTATGAAGCCTTTGTGACAACCTACAACAAGATCGAAATAATCTGCGGGTAGGCCGTATCTTAGAGCTGACATCGCATCGGCAAAAATTAATAGCCGTTGGCAATTGCGATTCCTTAACAGCTGCTCAACCCCCTGCTTTTGTTTGTTGATATTGTCTTTTGGTGATGGTCGACGATTGAGCTCAATACCCTCAAAAAGTAATTGATCATCGCTATATATGCCCAACCCCAATTGCCACGAGTTGAGAGGATGATCGCGATATAAGTCTTTGATTTTATGCAGTACTTGTCTTGTGGTTTGATTATCCGCGACTATCAGCACCGTAGAGATCCTATTACTGTTGCAGAGCAATCCCTTTTCAATCTCGCTGGGGTTGCGTTGGTGATATCGCGCTAGATCAGGTTTAGAAGAGATCGCGTGCAAAACAGCCGGTGTTTTTTCATTGGATAGCTCCCAACACAGTTCTAACCGCTCCAGTTGTAATTGCTTTGCGGCTCCAAGAGAGGCGCTCTCAAGGTGCTTAGGAAGCTTAGAGGGTGAGGTAGCTGATTGGACTGCCAGCCAATATTCTAGAGTTTCCTCAGTATTCAATACATCATTGCTGTGGACGCCAAGCTTGTAAAGAGCGGCCTGGTTCTCGTTGTCTAATTTTAAGTTGCTCTGTAATTTAATAAGATCGGCCAGTGTGGTTTTTCCATCGCCCTTCAGTGTGTGCCGCTTCTCCCAAATTACGCTGGTAATATTGCCAGCAAGTAAAAGTACTAAGCAGCGATAGCTGGGGTTGAATGAATCAAGTAACAAGGAACTGCTAGGTTTGCTTTTGTCTCGAATCAGTTTTTCACAATGTTGTTCAGCGATAGAGCGATTGGTTATTACTAAGCCGAAAGACGGTGAAGAGAAGTATTCTGCATTAGTGATTCGGATCGGCGACGTTGGGAGTGTGGTTCCCTGCCAGATGGATGCTCGCTCATTGATCCCCACGCGCGTCTGTATAAGTATGCGAAGTTTCTTTAAATCGTTGGTATAGAGAGGGTAGTTTTTGCTGCGTTGGCTGGCGTAAATAGAATCACTGCCGTGCTTTATAGAATTAATTTGAGTGCTATTTGAACCTGCCCCGAGCTGGTAAAGGCTCGTATCTTCACTATTTTTTAGCCAGCCTATTCCGCTAATTTCAGCTTGCATCAATATTTTTGCGATGACATTTTCGGGATAGTTGTTGTCAGCGGTTACTATGATTTTACGGCAATAAAATTGTAAGTCTTTCAGAGCAGCTGCTCTAGCCACACTGCCTGCAGAGAATGACACAAGATTGTATAGTCTAGTTGTAATCTCTTGCAGTACAGTGACAGTACGTTGGTAGTGGCCCGGATAGAAGCCGACAAAAACAATGATTTTTTGTGGTCCTGAGGCGGCAGCTCCAAAGTTAACGATACAGGCGCCAGTTAGGTTCAATACTTCCCGGGTCAGTAGCGCGGCTATTAATCCGAGACTATGTCCATTAGAAATGGCCAAGCCGAGCGGTAAACTGGCCAGTGGATCTGGCAGTAATTTGGGCAATAAGCGAGTGACCTCGATTTTGATCATCTCGAGTTGAGTTTTCTTGAGTGAACTTAGTAGAGGCAATGTAATAGCAACGGCTTTGCCTTTACAGTAGAAATTAGGGCCCTGAAAAACTTTTAATTGGGACGCATCAATCATTAGCTACCCAAAAACACTACAGTTTTATTGCCGTCTAAAAATAGGCGTTGTTCGACGTGATAGCGCACCGCGTGCGCCAGTGCGCGACTCTCGTTTTCTCGGCCCAGTGCGGCCAGCATCTCGGGCTTTTGAGTGTGATCGACACGCGTCACCACCTGCTCAATGATAGGGCCCTCATCCAAATCGGGGGTGACATAGTGAGCGGTGGCACCAATTAATTTCACGCCGCGCTCAAAAGCTTGGTGATAGGGTCGCGCGCCTTTAAATCCAGGTAGAAACGAGTGGTGGATATTAATGCAGTGGCCGCTCAACTTTTGGCACATTGAATCCGTGAGGATTTGCATATAGCGTGCCAGCACTACTAGCTCGGTACCGGTCTCTTCAATGATCTCGCTGAGTCGCTGCTCCTGTTGAGGTTTATTGTCAGCAGTTATAGGTAGTTGAACGAAGCGAATGCCTTCGCGTTCAACCATGGCACGCATCCCCGAGTGGTTAGAGACCACGGCTGTAATATCAATGTTGAGCTCACCTTTATTCTTGCGGTAGAGCAGGGCGTTAAGACAATGGTCGCTTTTCGAGACCATGATCAGCACCTTTACCGGCACGGCAGGGTCGTGAATAGTAAATTCGATTCCAAAGCGGCTGGCGATGACGCTAAAATGCTCTTTAATAGTGAGTATGCTTGGCGAGTTGCTCTGCCGTTTAAAAACAGCGCGCAGAAAAAACTTGTCGGACGACTCGTCATCAAACTGCTCCAATGCTTGAATATAGCAGTCGTTCTCCGCTAGACAGCCGCTGATGGCGGCAACGATGCCACTGCTGGCGCGACAGGTGGCTCGCAAAATATAACTGGAGTTGTGGTCAGTTAGTGTAGAGTGGTTGTTGTTAAACATGTTGGCTCGCAGTAGATTGGATTGAGCGCAGTATGCGCAGGAATAGCGCGTCGGGCAAGTTGACCCACTGCTGAGCAGTGCAAGGAGGCAAAGTTTTGTTGAAATTTGTACGCGGGTACCTGGGCGGTAAAACGACACTTGTTTTCGCCTTGATTGGACTCTCTCTGGCCATATTTTTTGTCTCACTGTTGCAGCACTATCAAGAGCGGTTGTTGCAGACAGTCCTTGGTGGCCAGCAACTGGAGTTGAGAGAGTCTAGTCAGCAGTTAGTTGAAGACATCCATCAGCACACAGCAGATCTCAACTTGTTGGCGAACTTGCCTGAACTTAAAGAGATGCGAGACGTAGCAGCCATTTCAGCTAGCGGAGAAAATAGCCCTGTTAAAAGGTTAAACGACTATTTTGTCGGTTTCCTGCAAGCCTATCCAGAGTACGACCAACTTCGCCTGCTCGACAATCAAGGCCAAGAGCAGATCAATATAAGGCGAGCATTAAATCAGATAGAGGTGGTGCCCAGTATAGGGTTACAGGACAAGTCGCAGCGCTACTACGTTAAAGAAGTATTCGAGCAAAAACTCCAAAAAGTGTATCTCTCGCGATTTGATCTAAACCGAGAGTTCGGTGAGGTCGAGCAACCGTTTAAACCCACAGTGCGAATGGTGAGGCCGATAGCGCAGCATCCCAGTCCTACATCCGCTAGCGTGGCAGGGTTGCTCGTGGCCAATATCTCTTTGGAGAGTATGTTGGAGAAATACCGTCGCTCTTTGGCTAATATCTGGCAGGCTGATGTCTTTTTGTTAGACGAACGCGGTTACTTTATTGTGCACCCTGATCAGGCATTGCAGTGGGGGGCGGATCGCGGCGAGCTTGATAACCGGATCAGTCAGTTTTTCCCGGAAGTCTGGGCTCAGCTAGAAGCGGGGGAGCAAGTGGTTGCGCTGCCACCTTCTGAGCAACCTAGATGGGGGTTAACGGGTTACCAGCGCGGCGGTTATTTCATCGCTCACACTTTTGAGCTGCCCGATACGACAACGCTAGCCGCCGTGGGTAGCGGCGCCACACAGCCCCATGTGTACCGTGCGCTGATGTTCTTTCCGGATCAGTCTTTAGAGCCTTGGTCGCTGGCTTACCATTGGGTTTGGTGGGCACTGTTGATTACGCTGGTGTTCTTGTCATGTTTTTCTATTGCGGTCGGTTACACCGTCTTTGCACAGCAGAAACGCATTAAGGAGCTAAAAGCACTGAGCTATCAGTTGCGACGTGAGCGAGGTGATTTGCAGCGCAATCAGCATCAAACAGAGAGCTTATCGGTAGAGGTCAGGGAGCTGCTGCGCAATGTACGCAACGAGGCAGCCTCGATCGTGGGTTTTGCGGATCTGACTCAAGCTAACAGCAATGACGAGCTGGATCAGGTCAAAGAAAATATCGGCATTATTGGCCGGGCCACAAAAAAAATGCTGGTTATCCTCGATACAGTACAGCATAAACTCGCCGAGCCTAAGCCTTCCCAAGAGGATTAAAAAAGGCCCAACACAGCTCTGTGTTGGGCCTTTTAATATTAACTGTTTGGGCTAACGCTAACCCATCAGGATTTTTTAGCGCTGAGCTTCGCGCTCTTTCTGCTTGGCAACTAAGTCCTTAACCTGCTCGCGCAGCTGCTGTGCATCAAAAACAATACCATCTTTAATGGTGTAGCTAATGCTAGGCTCCTGGCTAAGTACCCCAGTTTCGCGGTTCAGTTCCATATGGCCAGTGGCGTAAAGCACTTTTAAGTTGCTCAAGGGGTTTTTGTCGACAATAACCAAATCAGCTTTTTTGCCCGCCTGAATGGAGCCGGTTTCATCAGCAATACCGAGTAGCTCGGCACCGTTTAATGTTGCAGACTTGATGACCTCCAGCGGATGAAAGCCAGCTTCCTGAAGAAGCTCCATCTCGCGGATGTAACCAAACCCGTACATGCCGTAGATAAAGCCAGAATCTGCGCCCACGGTGACTCGGCCGCCAGCATTTTTGAAGTCATTGATAAATTGCATCCAGATTTTGTAGTTTTCACGCCAATCCACTTCGTTGGCCGTGGTCCAGTCGTAGTGATACGAGCCGTGGATTTTAGGATTGGGTTCAAACGCGCGCGCCACGTAGGGCATCACGTACTCATCCATCCAGTCGGCGCGACGCGCACGCATCACATCGCGGTTAGACTCATAAATAGTCATGGTGGGATTAATAGTAAAATCTAGTTGGATGAGCTCAGCAATAGTCTGTTCCCAGCGTGACGAACCAGGCTCGGCGCTTTGCGCCCAGAGTCGGCCCGCTTCGCGAAAACGGTCTTGCTCATCGTTATAATTGTAGTCATTCGGGTAGTGTTGCACACGACGGTCTTCAAACATGGATTCAGGTAGGCCGTACCAATGCTCCATACTGTCTAGGCCCCATCGGGCTGTATCGAGAGCATTCATGTGCAGTACGCCCGTTTGAGCGTGGTGAAACATAGTTTTTAGGCCCAGTTTCTGCGCCTCCTGAATGCCCGCTTTGATGGCTTCGGGTGCGCCGCCAATGAATTTAATGCCATCGGCGCCGCGCTTTGCCACCGCCCGCACCCACTTACGGGCATCTTTAACATTGCTGGTCGACTCGGGGAACAGGGCGTGCGCTTTAATGCGCGGCGCTGCGATTTCGCCGCGTTCGCTACGCTCTTTCAAATTGAGTGTCCAGCCCAATCCCATGAGAGCACCCGCATCGCGAACCGTGGTAATGCCGTGGGCTAAAAACAACTTGCCGACATAATTGGGGTCGGTAAGCGAGCCGGTAAAGGCGTGGCTAGGGGTGCCGTAATGAATATGGGCATCAATGAAGCCGGGCAAAACGTACTTGCCAGCGACATCGATCACTTTAGTGCTGTCATCGTAATCTGCGCCACCTAAATGGAGCGAGCCTGTACCTGCGCTATGCACAGAGACAA